>JBAYOU010000231.1:0-3862 GCA_041678065.1 Parvibaculum sp.
AGGGCTTAATTACGCAGATCATGCTGCGGAATCCGGCATGGAGGTGCCCTCCGAGCCGGTGCTCTTCTTCAAGGCGACCAGCGCTATTTGTGGCCCGAATGATGACGTCATCATTCCGCGCGGTTCGGCAAAGACCGATTGGGAAGTAGAGCTTGGTGTCGTGATCGGCCGGGAAGCGCGCTATGTAAAGCAGGATCGGGCGCTCGATCATGTGGCCGGATATTGCGTCATCAATGATCTGTCAGAGCGTGCGTTTCAGATGGAGCGTGGCGGCCAATGGGTAAAGGGCAAGAGCGCCGACACATTCGGTCCGATCGGTCCCTGGCTCGTTACGCGCGACGAAGTGCCAAACCCGCAGGCGCTTGATATCTGGCTCGAAGTGGATGGCATACGCCACCAGAACGGCAATACGCGCACCATGATTTTCGGTATCGCCGAGATCGTCAGCTACATCTCGCAATTCATGAGCCTGCAGCCGGGTGATGTTATCTCAACCGGCACACCGCCCGGCGTCGGCCTCGGCATGAAGCCGGAGCCTGTCTATCTGAGGCCCGGCCAGGTGATGCATCTTGGCATTCAGGGGCTTGGTGAACAAAAACAACGAACCGTTGCCGAAGGCACGGTCTGAAAGGCGAGGGATGATGATGCAGTATGAAGGCAATCTCGAGTCGCTCGGCAAGCGTCCCCTGCCGCAATGGTATGACGAGGCGAAGTTCGGCATCTTCATCCATTGGGGTATCTGGGCGATACCGGCTTTCGCGCCGCATATCGGCAGCATCTCTGATGCCTTCAAGAAAGATTATGACCGCGCCGTTGCCTTGACGCCTTACTCGGAATGGTATGCGAATGCGATCAAGGTTCCCGGCACGCCTGCAGCGGAGTTCCATGCCAAGACCTATGGCAACCAGCCTTACACGGCTTTCAAGGAGGCGTTCGACGAAGGGTTGAAAAAGTGGGACCCGGCGGAATGGGCGGAATCCTTCCGCAAGGCGGGTGCAAAATATATCGTTCTCACCACCAAGCACCATGATGGCTATTGCCTCTGGCCGAGCGCGATCAACAATCCGCATGAGAAGAACTGGACATCAGGCCGCGACATTGTGGGAGAACTTGCCCGCGCCGTGCGCGCCGAAGGCCTGCGCTTCGGTGTCTACTATTCAGGTGGCATTGATTGGAGTTTCAACCGCGAACCGCTGCGCACTTTCGCGGACTTTATAGGTTCTATGCCGGGCGGCGATTATCCTGCCTATGCCATGGCGCAGACGCGTGAACTGATCGAACGCTATGAGCCGAGCATTCTCTGGAATGATATTTCCTGGCCAACAAACCTCGACAAGCTGCTTCAGCTTTTTGCCGATTATTATAACGCCGTTCCGGAAGGTGTGGTGAATGATCGTTGGGTTCATGAGCGACTGTCGTCCAAGCTCCTGCGTTACAAGCTGCCGCGCCGTCTTCTCGATTTTGCAGCAAAACGCTACCTGCGGAAGAATCCGCAAGCTGTGGAAGGCGTGATCCCGCAAGAAATCCCGCATAGCGATTTCCGTACGCCGGAATATACGCGCTTCAACTCCATTCAGAAAAAGAAGTGGGAGGCGACGCGCGGCATGAGTCACTCCTTCGGCTATAACCGTCTCGATACGGAAGAAAACCACACGCCCGCTGAAACGCTTCTGTCGGATTTCATCGACGGCACTTCCAAGGGTGGCAATCTCCTGCTCAATGTAGGGCCGCGCGGCGAGGATGCGCAGATTCCCGTCCCGCAGCTTGATCGGCTGCGCTATTTCGGTGACTGGCTCGCCATCAACGGCGATGCGATCTACGGCTCGGTGCCCTGGCAGCGAAAGGGGGCACCCAGTTCCGATACGGTCACGGAAGAAGGCATCCCTGTTCGCTTCACGCGCAAGGGTGGCGACGTGAGCATTATCCCGCTCGGCAAACCGTCAGGTAGTTCCATCCGCCTGCGCGGGGCGAAGCTGACGGGTGAGGGACGGCTCCTTGCAGATGGAAGCCCGGTTACCCTTCGTCAAGAAGGGGATGATCTGTTGCTGGGGTTCCGCGCGCCGCTGGCTGGGAACTTCGCGCCGGTCATAACAGTGACGGAGAAGGGGTAACGCCACGCATCATTTCTCCCGGACAGGCCAGTCAATCGGCTCATCATTCGGGGCCATTGAGCCGCCAGAAACGATGAAGGCCATCGCATCGTTCTTCGTCCATGGTAGCCAGATAAGGCGGGAAGTCGGAACTACCTCGACAAAGCCCGAAGTCGGGTTTGGTGTTGTCGGTACATAGACGGCGGCAAGCTCTGGTTGCGTGCCTGCAGCAGGGAATATGCGTGTGACGAAACCGACCGCGCGCATATTCTCCGAAGGAAATTCGATCAGCACGACCTTGCTACCGGTAAGCGTACCGTCACCGCTCAGCGAGCGAATGAGGGTTTGAGTCGCGCTATAGATCGTGCGTGCAAGCGGCACGCGCTCGACAATGCGGTCAAACAGAACCAGCATTCGCCGCCCGAGAACGGCATTCGCCGTCTTACCGAGCAGGAAGAGAAAAAGCAGTACCATCAGCAGCGCGAGCAGCGACTGGAACCAATCGGAGAGGAGAAGGTCCGCCGCCGCATCGCCGCCTGTAGGGCGCAGCGCCTGTGAAAAGGCGGTCGCCGCCGGCTTGCCGAGCCAGATGAGAATATCGGCGACGAACCATATCAGCCATGCCGTCACGAATAGCGGGATGACAGTCAGAACGCCGGTGACAATATTGCGTGTGATCGACTGCATGGCTAACTCCCGGTGCCGGTTTGTGCCGCCTTCAGGGCAAGCGCATGTCTATTCGGTCTGCTTGCTGATGCTTTCAGAGGAAGCAAGCATTTCAGGTACATTCTCTACACCCTCCGCACGGTCGCGATAGAGCGTGGCGCGACCCAACAGCATGAGCGTCACCGGCATGGTGGCCGTGACAAAGATGCCGATCAGGATCTCATGCACCACCGGGCGGCCTTCCGTTGCGGTGAAGAAGATCATCGAGGCAAGCACAATGCCCGCTGTTCCCCAGCTCGATCCGAGTGTCGGCGCGTGAATGCGATCATAGAAGCTACCGAGCCGGACCAGACCGATTGATCCGATCAGCGTAAGCCCCGCACCGAGAAGCAGGAAAAAAGCAATCAGAAGGGCAACCCAGAGGGGAAGGTCGGCGGCGGCGCTCATTCGATCACCTCGCCCCGCATCAGAAACTTCGCAAGTGCCATCGTCGCAACGAAGCCAAGCATGCCGATCACAAGCGCTGTTTCGAAATAGGCGATATTGCTGCTGCGGATACCGATTGTGACGAGCAGCAGCATGGCATTCATGTAAAGCGTGTCGAGCCCGAGAACGCGGTCCTGTGCGCGCGGGCCGCGAATCATGCGGTAGAGCGCACACATCATCGCAATCGCCAGCGCCGTCTGCGCAATGGTGACAGCCCAGAAAATGATGGTGGCACTCATTCGAATATCTCCATCAAAAGATGTTCGTAGCGTGTGTGAATCAACTCGATCCACGCGTCTTCATCGACGAGATCGAAGACATGGATCGCGAGCCTGCCGCTTGCATCATTATAGTCGAACCAGGCGGTGCCGGGTGTGCTGGTGATGATAACAGCGAGAACCGCAAGCCCCATCGGGTCGCGAAGTTCGAGGTCGAGCACGATGAAGCCTGAGCGCCGGGCCCGGCGCTTGCCGCTCAGAATGATGCTCGCTACGGCAATGTTGGAGCGGATAATGTCGTAAAGCACGATGCCGACCAGCTTCGGCAGCAGATACCAGCCCCTCAGGCGCGGCTTCGATGGCCGCAGCGTCGCCATCGACCAGCAGGCGATAAACGAAACC
>JBAYOU010000232.1:0-3842 GCA_041678065.1 Parvibaculum sp.
AGAAGTGGAGAAGGAAGAGGATCACCACCTCTACCACACCAAGGGCTGGACCCGGGAACTCTGGATAGAGTCCCTCGGCCTTCCCGCCGTGCTCCCCCCGCCGGAGGAAATCAAAAACGTGGAAACCGCCATCGGTGCCTCAAGGGCCGAACAATCCCGCGAAGACCACCTCCGGGGTAAACGCGGTCATTGACCTCCATCGCCCGTTTATTCCTTGTACGGATTTTATGTGAGGATCAATCAACAGTGACGACAAGCGCAGTACAATCGCCCTTTCCTTCTCGTTGATAATGGTGAGGGACACTGGAGTCGAACGATATGGAATCGCCTTCCGCCAGCGTTACCACTTCCTCATCCACGGTTACGGTAAGGCTTCCTTCGAGCACATAGATGATCTCTTCGGCCCCGTGCTGATGCGGTTCGGACGCGGGGCCACCTTCCGAAAACACGGCGAAGAAGGCCTCCATACGCCGCTCCGGCAGCGGATAGTTCAGACTTTCAAACATGTAAGAACCACAGGACGCGCCTGCCGGGATAGGCAAACGCACGCGTTCGTCCTTGCATGTGACCGCCAAACGCGGCCTCTCCTTGCTGAAGAAGTGGGCAAGATCCACCCCGAACACCAGCGCTATCCTGACCAGCGTAGGCAATGTGGGAAATAACTGCCCGCGCTCGATCTTGGACAGCATCGCAGTAGAGAGCTCAACCAAGGGCCTCATTGAAATGAATATGAAGCTCACACTGGCAGCCGCGCTCATCAGCCTCACAACCGCGCTCCCCGCCTGGGCCGCAGAGAAGGACATCGTTGACACCGCTGTCGCCGCCGGAGAGTTCACGACGCTCGCGGCAGCTCTCAGCGCGGCGGACCTCGTATCCCCCCTGAAGGGCGAAGGTCCTTTCACCGTGTTCGCGCCCACGGATGCTGCTTTCGCGAAGCTTCCGGAGGGGACCGTTGAAAATCTGCTCAAGCCCGAGAACAAGCCGCAGCTCATCGAAATCCTCACCTATCACGTTGTCCCCGGAAAGGCGTTGGCCGCCGATGTCGTCGGGCTCGACGAAGTCAAAACGGTCAACGGCAAGATGATCGATGTGCAGGTCGAGGGCGGCGCAGTGAAGGTCAATGACGCCAACGTCACGGCAACGGACATCACGGCCAGCAATGGCGTCATTCACGTCATCGATCAGGTGATCCTGCCACCGGAAAGCTGAGTCTGGTCCCCGGCCGGAGCCTTGAACACCGGCACCACCCGATCCCTTAAGAGGAGACCATCATGAAGGCACTCAACATACTAACGATCACGCTCGTCATCATCGGAGGCCTCAACTGGGGCTTGGTCGGCCTTTTCGATTTCGATCTCGTGGCCGCCATTTTCGGCGCGGGCTCCCTGCTCTCCCGACTCGTCTATATTCTTGTCGCGCTCTCAGCAGTTTGGCAGATCGTGCCACTCTGGACGGCAATGAACTCGGAACAGAATGCGGCCACGCGAAATCGCTAAGGTCACAAAGGCGGGGTCGTCCCAACAAAGGGGCGGCTCCGCACCGACCTGCGAAATCGATACAGCGAAGCAGAAGTTTCATTCGGGAGAATGGCGGAGAGGATGGGATTCGAACCCACGGTACAGCTTTACACTGTACAACGGTTTAGCAAACCGCCGCCTTCAGCCACTCGGCCACCTCTCCAGCGTTCCCGTGTATGCCCAAGATTCCGGGGCGCTTCAAGGCCAATATCCAGCCCTGCCCCGGAAATCCGGTAAATCTCGTCCTCTTAAGCCCCGGCTCTGCCCTTCGGCGTGCCGTGATAGCGGATCAACCCTTCCTGCGCGACAGAAGCGACGAGCTTCCCCTCCCGCGTATAGATGCTGCCCCGGTTGAAGCCGCGCGCGCCGGAAGCGCTGGGGCTATCTTGTGTGTAGAGCAGCCAGTCCTCCGTGCTGAAGGGCGCGTGAAACCACATGGCGTGATCAAGGCTCGCAGACTGAAGTTTGCCCGAAACCCAGCTCACCCCATGGGGGCGGATACAGGTGTCAAGCAGCGTCATATCGGAAGCATAGGCGGCGATGCATTGATGCAGCGGAATGTCGTCACCCACGCTTTTGCGCGCGCGGAACCAGACATGCTGCACTGGCTCAAGAGGTTCCGGATCAATATATGCCTGCGGATTGACCGGGCGGATTTCGATGGGGCGTGGCCGCGAAAAATGTTTCGCGATCTCGGGCGGCAGCTTTTCGGCAATCGCCTTGCGCAGCTCCCGCTCGCTGGCGAGTTCTTCCGGCATCGGCACTTTCGGCATAGTCACCTGATGCTCGAAGCCCGTTTCCGGCACCTGAAACGAGGCGGCCAGATTGAATATCTGCTTGCCATGCTGAATGGCGACAACGCGGCGCGTGGTGAAGCTCTTGCCATCGCGCGAGCGGTCCACCTCATAAACGATCGGCACTTTGGGGTCGCCGGGCCGGATGAAATAGGCATGCAGCGAATGGCAATGCCGCCCTTCCACCGTGCGATATGCCGCCATGAGCGCTTGACCGATCACCTGCCCGCCAAACACGCGCTGCCAGCTTACATCGGGGCTGTGCCCGCGATACATATTTTCCTCGATGCGCTCGAGGTCGAGCAGTTCGATCAGGTCTTCGACGGAGGTATCGTCAGCTTCGTGCGACGCATCAGTCATGGCCACTCCCGGTAAACAGGTGGATGCACGAGGCGGTTTCCGTAGCGTGTGCTGCGGAAAAGGACATCGTGAGTGGCGGGAACATAGAACATTTTTGCCCCGAGTCGACGCCGTGAATAGAGCTTCGGGGGCGAATATCGCGCCCGGCGCAGACAAGAGAGCGCAAACGGGCGCCAGACCGAGGCGGAGCCACGGCCCCGCCCGGAGAAAGTGTTTATTTTCAGTCAGTTAGTGGTTTGAGAGCCACTCGCGCGCCTGACGCTGCGCTTCGGCCACCTCTGCCGCCGACATCTCGGCTGCGAGTTCTGCGCGGCAGTGTCGTGCCGCCTCGCACCCCCTCATGGCCGCGAGGTTGAACCATTTATGAGCCGTCACGAGGTCAACCTCGACCTCGCGACCGGTCGAATACATCAAGCCCAGATCATAGAGCGCATCGCCCTTGCCGCCTTCCGCGGCAAGATCGCTCCTTTCGAGCGTGTCCAGCTGCATGCGAGCCATGTGCTCCTCCCTCGATCCTCTTGGTCTAATTGTCCAATTGACGAAGCAAATGCTCCATCCCCGCTTGCAACTCTCCATAGTCCCGTTGAAAAAATGGTTAACGTGCTTCCGCATATTTGTATTTTGCGGGGGTCTATCAAACTTTCGGTATCGCCATGCCCCGCTGCACCGCCGGGCGCGCGCCAACAGTTTCGAGCCAGCGCTTCACATTGTCCGTCTCCGCACCGATTTCCGGCTTTGCCTTTTCGATCATGGGAAGCGCCGCGCTCACCCAGGGATAGGTCGCGATATCGGCAATGGAATAGTCGCCGCCCATGAAGGCCGCCTCACCAAGCCGCTTGTCGAGTACATTCAAAAGGCGGACGCCCTCATTCACATAGCGATCAATGGCGTAGGGAATCTTTTCCGGTGCCGTGTTGATGAAATGATTGGCCTGCCCAAGCATCGGGCCGATGCCGCCCATCTGCCACATCAGCCATTCCAGCGCCTTGGCGCGCTGTTCACCTTTCGGCGCGAGAAGCTTGCCCGTTTTCTCTGCGAGATAGATCAAGATCGCACCACTTTCGAAAACGGAGACGGGACCGCCATCCGCATCGCGATCAATGATGGCGGGGATGCGATTGTTCGGGCTGATCTTCAGGAAGGCCGGTGCGAATTGCTCGCCCTTACCGAT
>JBAYOU010000233.1:0-3833 GCA_041678065.1 Parvibaculum sp.
ATGAGTCCCTGGGAAGGCGTTGAATATCTGCTTCCCGGCGACGAAAAGGCGGAGGGTTGAGGCAATGGCCGAACAGGAACTCCGCAACTACCATCTGAACTTCGGTCCGCAGCATCCGGCTGCCCATGGCGTGCTGCGTCTCGTGCTCGAGCTGAATGGCGAAGTTGTTGAGCGTGTCGATCCGCATATCGGTCTGCTTCATCGCGGCACTGAAAAGCTGATCGAGCACAAGACCTATCTTCAGGCGACGCCTTACTTCGACCGCCTCGATTATGTGGCACCGATGAATCAGGAGCACGCCTTTGTGCTCGCAGCCGAAAAGCTGCTTGGTCTCGAGGTGCCGCGCCGCGGGCAATACATTCGCGTTCTCTATTCCGAGATTGGCCGCGTCCTTGCTCATCTGCTGAACGTGACCACGCAGGCGCTGGACGTTGGCGCGCTCACCCCACCACTCTGGGGCTTCGAAGAACGCGAAAAGCTCATGATATTCTATGAGCGCGCATCGGGCGCGCGCCTGCACGCCAACTATTTCCGCGTTGGCGGCGTGCATCGTGATCTGCCGCCGCAGCTCCTTGAGGATATCTATAATTTCTGCGATCCCTGCGCGCAGGTACTGGATGATCTGGAGGGTCTGCTGACGGACAACCGCATCTTCAAGCAGCGCAACGTTGATATCGGCGTCGTCTCGCAGCAGGACGCACTCGACTGGGGCTTCTCCGGCGTGATGGTGCGCGGCTCGGGCATGGCCTGGGATCTGCGGCGCTCTCAGCCCTATGAGGTTTATTCGGAGCTCGACTTTGATATTCCTGTCGGCAAAAACGGCGACTGCTATGACCGCTATCTCATCCGCATGGAAGAGATGCGCCAGTCGCTGCGCATTATGAAACAGTGCATCGAGAAGATGCCGAGCGGGCCTGTGCATTCCACTGATGGCAAGGTTGTGCCGCCGTCCCGTGCCGAGATGAAGCGTTCCATGGAAGCGCTCATCCATCACTTCAAGCTTTACACCGAGGGTTACCACGTGCCTGCGGGCGAGGTTTATGCCGCTGTTGAAGCGCCTAAGGGCGAGTTCGGCGTCTATCTCGTGTCGGATGGCAGCAACAAGCCATACAAGTGCAAGATCCGCGCGCCGGGCTATGCCCATCTGCAGGCGATGGATCATCTCTGCAAGGGGCATATGCTGGCTGATGTGGCGGCCGTCCTCGGTTCCATCGATATCGTGTTCGGAGAGGTGGACCGGTGAGTGTCAGGCGTCTCGACCCCAATCAGCCCGAGAGCTTCGTCTTCACGGCGGAAAATCTCGAATGGGCGCAGCAGCAGATTGCAAAGTATCCGGAGGGCAAACAGGCTTCCGCGATCATCCCGCTTTTCTGGCGCGCACAGGAGCAGCATGGCGGCTGGCTGCCGGAGCCGGCGATCCGTTATGTCGCTGAATTGCTTGGCATGAACTATATCCGTGCGCTCGAAGTGGCGACCTTCTACACAATGTTCCGCCTCTCCCCGGTTGGCGAGCATTACGTGCAGCTCTGCGGCACGACGCCGTGCTGGCTGCGCGGTGCGGATGAACTGAAAGAAGTCTGCCGCCGCGAGATCGGGCCGGAAGGCGTGGTGAGCGAGGACGGCAAGATGTCCTGGCTCGAAGTGGAATGCCTGGGTGCCTGTGTCAACGCGCCGATGGTGCAGATCAACAATGATTATTTCGAAGATCTCGACGCTGCCTCTTTTGAAAAGGTGCTGAAGGATCTGCGCGTGGGCAAGGAAGTAAAACCCGGTCCGCAGAATGGACGCTTTTCTTCTGAGCCGCTTGGCGGAGCGACGAGCCTGACATCGGCGAACCAGCCGGAGACGGGTGGAGGTAACTGATGCTTCAAGATAAGGATCGTATTTTCACCAATCTCTACGGGCTTCAGGATTGGCGGCTTGAGGCCGCAAGGAAGCGCGGCGACTGGGACGGTACAGCAGCGATCATCGCCAAAGGTCGTGACTGGATTCTCGAAGAGATGAAGAAATCCGGTCTGCGCGGCCGTGGTGGCGCAGGCTTCCCCACAGGCCTCAAATGGTCCTTCATGCCGAAGGAGTCGGATGGCCGCCCGCATTACCTCGTCGTCAATGCGGACGAGTCCGAACCCGGTACCTGCAAGGACCGTGACATCATGCGTCACGATCCGCAGAAGCTGATCGAAGGCTGCCTGATCGCGGGCTTCGCGATGGGTGCCAACACCGGCTACATCTATATTCGCGGCGAGTTCATCCGCGAGCGTGAGCAGCTACAGGCCGCGATTGATGAAGCCTATGAAGCGGGCCTGCTTGGCGCGAATGCTGCAGGTTCCGGCTGGGACTTCGACCTTTACGTGCATCACGGCGCCGGTGCCTATATTTGCGGCGAAGAAACCGCTCTGCTCGAAAGTCTTGAAGGCAAGAAGGGTATGCCGCGCCTGAAGCCGCCATTCCCCGCGAATGTCGGCCTCTATGGCGCGCCCACGACCGTCAACAACGTCGAGTCGATTGCCGTTGCGCCGACCATTCTGCGGCGCGGCGCAACATGGTTCGCGGGCCTTGGCCGTCCGAACAATACCGGCACCAAACTCTTCTGCATCTCGGGCCATGTGAACAACCCGTGCAACGTGGAAGAAGAGATGGGCATTCCGCTGCGCGAGCTTCTTGAGAAGCATGCGGGTGGTGTGCGCGGTGGCTGGGACAATCTCCTCGCGGTGATCCCCGGTGGTTCATCGGTGCCGCTCATCCCGAAGTCGATATGCGACGATGTGTTGATGGATTTCGACTCGCTGAAGGCAGTGCAGACGGGCCTCGGCACGGCGGCTGTCATCGTCATGGACAAGTCCACGGACATCATCAAGGCAATCGCGCGCCTTTCCGCTTTCTACAAGCATGAAAGCTGCGGCCAGTGCACGCCCTGCCGCGAAGGCACAGGTTGGATGTGGCGCGTCATGGAACGTCTGGTCGCTGGTGAAGCGGCGGTCGAGGAAATCGACATGCTGCTCGATGTAACAAAGCGCGTCGAAGGGCACACGATCTGCGCCCTTGGCGACGCGGCGGCCTGGCCCGTTCAGGGCCTCATCCGCCATTTCCGGGGTACGATCGAAGACCGCATTGCCGCCAAAAGCGGTGGTGTGGCAAGGGCGGCGGAGTAGCGTCATGCCGAAACTTATCGTCGACGGCATCGAAGTCGAAGTCGCAAACGGCGCCACCCTGCTGCAGGCCTGTGAGGAAGCGGGCGCGGAAATACCGCGCTTCTGCTATCACGAGCGCCTCTCCATCGCAGGCAATTGCCGCATGTGCCTTGTCGAGGTCGAGAAGTCACCAAAGCCGGTGGCCTCCTGCGCCATGCCGGCTGCTGATGGCATGGTCGTCCATACGCGCACCGAGCAGGTGAAGCGCGCGCGTGAAGGCGTGATGGAATTCCTGCTCATCAACCATCCGCTTGATTGCCCGATCTGCGACCAGGGTGGCGAATGCGACCTGCAGGATCAGGCGATGGCCTATGGCGTCGATGGCTCGCGCTTCTTCGAGAACAAGCGCGCGGTCGAAGACAAATATATGGGCCCGCTCGTGAAGACGGTGATGACGCGCTGCATCCATTGCACGCGTTGCGTCCGCTTCTCGCAGGAAGTGGCCGGTGTGCCGGAACTCGGCGCGATCGGCCGCGGCGAGGATATGGAGATCACTACCTATCTCGAGCACGCGCTCACCTCGGAACTGTCGGCCAATGTGGTCGATCTCTGCCCGGTCGGCGCACTCACTTTCCGTCCCTTCGCCTATACGGCGCGTCCGTGGGAATTGCGGAAGACCGAGACCATCGACGTGATGGATGC
>JBAYOU010000234.1:0-3827 GCA_041678065.1 Parvibaculum sp.
GCCATCGCGCAAAAGGCGTGCGCGGAGTTCCTCGCCTGCATCAATTGTCGGATGTGTGTGGCGGCAGGACGGCCAGGGCTTGATCGAGGTGCGGACAAGCTGCCACGGCGCATCCGGGTCGCGCGTCACAGCATCGGGGTTTGCATCGGGGCAGGCAGCGCGGAAGAAACCCTTTTCCCCTTCGAGAATACGCGCTGGGCCGGTGAAGCCGAGCGCCGCAAGCTCGCCTGCGCGCACGCCTGCTTCCGCCGCATGGCCTGCATGGAGGTGCTTCGTCATTGCGCCGGTTTCGAGGAATTGCCAAAGGCCGGATGATTGGCTGCCCGCATTGCCGAGCGCGTTCATCGCCGCTTCATCATCAAGGTCGAGCAGTGCGGCTGCCGCCATCGCCGCGCCGAAGGGGCCGCAGGTCGCCGTGTTGTGCCAGATGCGATAATGCGCCGGGCCGACCGCCATGCCCACGCGCGCGGCAGCTTCAAAGCCATGCAGAATGGCGATGAGCAATTCACGCCCCCCCTTGCCATGCTTTTCGGCAAGCGCGAAGGCGGCGGGCACGACAACACAGCCCGGATGAACGACGGACTCGCGGTGCAGATCATCTGTTTCCAGAATGTGGCAAAGGCCACCCAGCAGGAAAGCCATACGGCCGGGGTCCGGCGCGACATTGGCAGCGGTGTTGCCATCAAACCATTTGAGCAGAATGCGGCCCGGTGCGGAGTTCCGCCCGGCAAGGCTGTTTGCGAGCGCGTCCAGCGTGAAGAGCGCCGCCATGTCGAGGTCGGCCTGTGTCACCGGCTTTTCTCGCGTGAGCCGGATAAGGGCAGAGGTGAGAGAGAGGGGTTCCAGGCGGGCGGATGACATATCGTTCACTGGCGGACGCTCACAAAATGAGGAATCTTCGCAGGGCTTCTCACTCCTGATACACCGGGAGGGGCAATAAGGCGATGCTGCGGCCTGGGGACTATAGCGCCAGGTATAGCGTCAGGGCAGCGCGCCTTGCCGTGAAAAGCGCCGCTGATTATAAGGATTCAGGTGTGTTCGCGGGGTGATTCGTCTGCCTGCCGGGCGGCTAACGATCACGAACCGGGGTTTTCCGATGAGCTCTCAGTCTGCAGGAAGCATCCGCCGCCGCGTCGTATCGCGCGGATTTTCGCATGTGCTCATCCTGCCGCTTTTCCTTGCGCTGGCTGCCTGCGGCACAAGCAGCGAGGGTCCAAAAACGACGGCACCGCTGAAGCAGGGTGGTGGTTATTACAAGGTCGGCAATCCCTATCAGATCAACGGCATCTGGTATTACCCCGCCGAAAACGAGAAATATGACGCGACCGGCATCGCCTCCTGGTACGGGCCGCAGTTCCACGGAAAGATGACGGCGAATGGTGAGATCTTCGATCAGCACCAGATGACTGCAGCACATCCGACGCTGCCCATGCCGGTGCTGGCGCGGGTGACCAATCTCGAGAATGGCAGATCCGTTATTGTCCGCATCAATGATCGCGGGCCTTTTGCGGCCGGTCGCGAGATCGATATGTCGCGCAAGGCGGCGGAAGAGCTTGGCTTCATGCAGAAGGGCACGGCGAAAGTTCGTGTGCAATATATCGGTCGCGCGCCGCTTGATGGCGGGATAGGGAATGGCACCGCCGTTGCCGAGACTTTCGTTGCGCCGCGCGTTGAAACGCCTGCCGAGGAAAGAAAGGTCGCCGCTGCCGCGCCTGTTACAAGCGTTGCGACGGTTTCAACCGCAGTGCTTGCGGCGCCTGCCGGTGCTGTTTCCGCGCCGCCACCGCCTGATACTGCGGCAATGGCACCTATACCTGACAGTGCGGCGAGCGTGCCTGCACCTGCGCCTCAGCCCACAGTGCAGCATGTGCCGGTGACCGGGCCGGGCAATATATATGTGCAGGCCGGTTCATTCCAGAATCTGCAGAATGCCGAAAGCGTTCGCCAACAGCTTGCAGGTGTTGGCCGCGTCGAAATCCATACAACGACTGTTGACGGTACGCCTTTTTACCGCGTCCGTATTGGCCCGCTGACCGATGTGCCCGCCGCCGACAGCTCACTCCAGAATGTGATCGCGCATGGCCATAAGAGTGCGCGCATCGTCATTGATTGATATGGCATGCCTATTGGCCTCAGACTGACCGTAACCTCTAGATAGAAAGCATCGGCCCCCGCCATGATACGCAAGACGCTTGCCCCGGCCTTCTTCCTTGTGTTGCTCGCCTTTGCCGTGGTGATGCCACGTTCAGCATCCGCGATGGAGACGGCGGCCGAGTACGCCATTTTGATGGATTACGACACGGGCACTGTTCTTTGGGGCAAAAACATCGATGAAGAGATGTATCCGGCAAGCATGAGCAAGCTCATGACGCTGGAGATGCTTTTCAATGCGCTGCGTGAAGGCACTGTCTCGATGGATGACGAGTTCCGCGTCAGCGAATATGCATGGCGCGCGGGCGGGGCGGCGTCCGGCTCGTCCACCATGTTTGCGGATCTCAATTCCTATGTGCCGGTTCACGCCATTCTACGCGGCATCATCGTGCAGTCGGGCAATGACGCCTGCATTGCCACCGCCGAGGCGCTTTCAGGTTCCGAGAGCGCGTTTGCTGAAGCCATGAATGAGCGGGCGAAGAAGCTGGGCCTCAACAACTCCCATTTCATGAACTCGACCGGCTGGCCGCATCCCGAGCATGTCACGACCGCGCACGACCTTGCTCTGCTGGCGCGCCACCTCATCAAGGATTTCCCGGAATATTATCCGATGTTCCGCGAACTTGACTTCACATGGAACGGCATCCGGCAGGGTAATCGCAATCCGGCGCTCTATCTCGACCCGACGGTAGACGGCCTCAAGACCGGCCATACACAAGCCTCGGGCTACGGGCTTGTCGCCTCCGCCCAGCGCCGCGGGCAGCGTCTCATCTTGGTGGTGAACGGGTTGCAGAGCGAGAAGGCGCGGGCAGATGAAAGCGCGAAGCTTCTCGATTGGGGCTTCCGTTCCTTCAAGCGCTATGACCTTTTCACGGCGGGTACGCCTATCGACAATGCGCCGGTCTGGCAGGGTACCTATGAGCAGGTGCCGCTCGTGGCCAAGACAGATATCAGCGTTATCATGTCGCCACAGCAGCGCAAGGACATGAAGGTGACGGTCGCCTATGACACGCCGATTGTTGCGCCGGTTACTGCCGGGCAGGAAGTGGGCGTGTTGAAGATCGAGGCGCCGGACATGCCTGTTCAGGAGCACAAGCTTTATGCGGGCGGCGCGGTAGAGCGGCAGGGTATTTTTGCCCGGGCCATGGGTGGCCTGAAGCACATCATCCTCGGCGACTGACGGCGTGGCACGCGACAGGTTCATCACGCTGGAAGGCGGTGAGGGGGCCGGGAAGTCCACCCAGATCAGGCGGCTTGCTGAACGGCTTTCGGCATTGGGACACAAAGTTGTCACCACGCGGGAGCCAGGCGGCGCGCCGGGCGCCGAACTCATCCGCGAATTACTGGTGACGGGCGAGACGGGCCGCTGGGCACCCCGCACAGAGGCGCTTCTCCATTTCGCCGCACGCGAGGAGCATCTTGCCCGAACAATCCGGCCCGCGCTGGAGCGGGGGGATTGGGTGATCTCCGACCGCTTTGTCGACTCCACCATGGCCTATCAGGGCGTGGCACAGGGGCTCGGCACGGATTTCATCACCCGGCTCCGCGATCTCGTGGTGGGCGACGATATGCCCGTGCTTACGCTTATCCTCGATATTGACCCGGAAGTTGGTCTAAACCGGGCAGGCAGACGCGCCACCAGCGGGGAGGATCGCTATGAGCGCATGGATATCCTA
>JBAYOU010000235.1:0-3808 GCA_041678065.1 Parvibaculum sp.
AGACTCTCACGCTAATCGCGGATTCCGCGCCGTCAGCCCAGAATGGTACAGTAAAGACACCTATTTCGGGCGATCAGGAAGGGGCTGACGGATGAGCAACGGGTTTGATGCCGCCGGCGGGCAGGGCGAGAAGACGGCCCAGTCGGACAAGAGCCACACGGCCTTTGCCTATGGCCGCAATGCGGAGCCGCTCCCCGAACTTCACGTCTTTTCGCGGCTTTCCGAGCTTGATTCCGCCTATGCAGCCGAGCTTGCGCGAAAGCGCGCGCGGCAGGAAACGCTGGAGCGCGAGATTGTCGAGCTTGCGAGACGGCTTGCAACGCCGCTTGAAGGCGCGGGTGAGGATGCGCCGAAGCGCAGGGGTCTCTTCCGCCGGAAGGTGACGTCATGAGCCGTACCGCCTCACTCATTCCCGAAGATATGCGCACACAGATCAACCGCAACTATGTCGCGAGCGAGCGGCAGGCACGGTTTGCAAGTTTCCATTTCATGGCATTCTTTGCTGTGGGTCTCATCGCGCTGGGCGCGCTTGTCGTTGACTATATGATCGTGAGCGAGTTCTGGACGCGGGCGCTTGCCAATGAGTTCCTTGAACTGCCCGGCGCGCTCGGTTCATCGGTTGCGTTCAAGTCGATGCAGGTTCTGTTTGCGACTGTCGCTGCGCATATTCTTTATGAGCAGCTTGGCCCGGTGGGGAAGGCGCTCTTTGTCCGCATCGTGTTTGTTCTCGCGCTCACCATGCTGCTTGGCGTCGGCCTTCTGCTCGCGCTGATGTCGCTGCCGAATGGTCTTACCGCGACAAGCGATGGCAGTGTTGGCTCATCGCTTGGTAATGCGCTGGCGGGTCTCGGTATCTCGACCGAGGCGACACAGGAGACGGCGCGCACGGCGAGCGAGATCGACCAGATGCGCGGCTGGCAGCCCATGGCCTGGCTTGCCTCGCTTGGCATCGTGTTTCTTGTCGTGACGGGTGTTGCGGCGCTCTGCATTCATTATGCGGTGGAATCGCTCCGCAAGGTGTTCCTCGCGCGGGACTTCCGCCATCGCCGCGCTGAGATGGAGAAGCTCGCCGCGCTGGAAGCCGAATATGATGGCAACCGTCATGCGCTTTCTGAAATGGAAGGGCCGGAAAATCGTCGCCATCTTCTCTGGACGGGGCTGATGCGCGAATGCCGTGCTTATGAGCAGGGGCTGGAGGAAGCACGCCGCAAAGGGGATGCGCTGGTTCCGTCGGCCAATGCGTCACGCGGCTTTCTTGGTCGCCGCAAGGATGTGTCGCTTGCAGGTGGCGTGCATGGCGTGGGCGACAAGCTCAAGATATGCGAAAGCTCGCGAGAGCTTGGCCGCTATGAAAAACTCTTCGATGAATGGTGGGAGCGCCGCTCGCGCAATGCGATGAAGGCGGGGCCAACCTATCTCGAAGCTGTGCGCGCGCCGCTCAGCGAGGTGCTACCGCCGCGCGCGGCGCGCCGTCTTCCGCTTGCAGGTGAGTGACTCCTATGGCGATACGCGGGCTTTCTCTCGTTCTTGCTGCATCGTTCCTCGCCCTTCCGGCGGGGGCGGTGGACACGCCCGCCATGCCGCAGACAGTGGTGATCGGGCTCGATATTTCAAAGAGCAATCCGCTCGTGGAAGACCCGGCCTATGCCGCCCGCGTGGCACAGCGCCTCACGGCCGAGATCGACAAGCTGCCCGTGCGCTCCAAAGTGATGGTGCGCACTTTCGGTGCTTATGATTCAAGCGCGAACCCGCTCAAGATTGACGAGGTGATTTCCGCGCGCGCCCGTCCCGAAACGGTGGCGGAAGGTATCAGCGCGCTTGTGGCTGCCCTGCCGCAGCTTGTGCGCGAGGGGAAGATCAAGGCCCAGAACTGGACCTATATCGTCTCCTTCATGGAAACCATGTCGCCGCAAACGGATTGCGATGCGAGCGATGTGCGCTTCATCCTGCTCACAGACGGGTTTGAGGATTCAGAGCTTGCGCGGCTCCGCCGCGGCGGCTCATTGCCGAAGCCCGAACCGCTTTTTGCAGGATGTGGCGAATTTCTGATGCTCGGTGTCGGGCAGGGTGGAGGGTCGCCTGCCGTGACCAGGCGCGCGCATGATGAATGGGCCACATGGGCCAATGCGGCGGGCTTCGAGAAATTTACCGGCCTTTACGACTGGTGATCCCGGCTTTGACGGAATGATGCGGCGTGGGTAGTGTCCGCGCCCGTCACCACCCCCAGGCCGGAACTCCCCCATGGATGTCGCGCTTTCGCTTGTGTTGCCGATCTTCGGCATCATTCTCTTTGGCTATGCGGGCGCGCGCCTGAAACTTATCAGTCAGTCCGGCGTGGACGGGCTCGACACCTATGTCTTCACCTTCGCCATGCCTGTGCTGCTTTTCCACAGCCTTGCGAATACCGAGTTTCCGGCGTCGCTCCCTTGGGAACTCTGGACTTCCTATTACGGTGCCATGCTGACGGTCTGGGCGCTGGGGTCATTTGTTGCCTATTTCATCCTCCGCCGCCCTGCGCCCGACACGATCATGCTTGGTTTTGGCAGCGGGCAGGGCAACACGATCATGCTCGGCCTGCCAATCATCCTCACCGGCTTCGGGCCGGAGGCGGGCATTCCCGTTTTCCTGATCCTCGCCTTTCACGGGATCATTCTTTTCACCATTGCAACCTTTCTGCTGGAACTTACCCGCGCGCGCGAAGAGGCGGAGAAGCCGCGTCTGACAGCCATCTTGAAAGAGGGGCTGATCAACACGCTGCGCAATCCGGTCATTATCGGTATCGGCTGCGGTGTCATTTACGGGCAACTCGGTGTGCCGCTGCCCGCCATTGCCAATACGGCGCTGGAGATGATTGCACGCTCGGCCATTCCCTGCGCGCTTTTCGTGCTGGGAGCAATGCTCACGCGCTACAGCCTTCGCCGGTCAATCGGCGCGGCGTCGGTCACGTCCTTTTTCAAGCTGATCGTGCATCCGACCCTTGTGTTCGTGCTCACGCATTTCGTGTTCGGGCTGGAGCCGCTTTGGGTGACGGCGGCAACGCTGCTCGCGGCCATGCCGACAGGCGTTTATTCCTCGATCCTTGCCAATCGCTATCAGGCGGCGCCAGGTGCGGCATCGAGCGCAGTGGTACTCTCCACTGCGCTCAGCCTTGTCACGCTGACAGTGTTGCTTGGCTGGTTCCTCTGATCTTCAGTCGCCGCCAGCGGCCATGACGATATTGTGCCGGGGCTTCATGCGCGGCGCGCCGAGGCGGAATGCGTCCGGGCGGATATAGATGAAGTTGAGCGGCGTCTTTTCAAGAAGCCTGTAGGCAATAATCGGCAAGATCACGGCGACACTCATCGAGACGAGGGTGATGAAATCTCCATTCTCAAAGCCGAGCCGTACCATCACCATTCGCGTCGCCGCCATGGGCAGGAAGAAGGAGAGGAAAATGTAGAGCGAGTGCTGGCCGACATAGGCAAGCAGCTTCGCCCACCCGCGTGCAGCGAGCATTGCGACAAGCATGATAGATGCTCCTGCACCGGCCACGCCCATGAGAAGTTCCAGCGCGCGGATATCCACGAGATGCGAGAAGACGACGGTTGCAATGCTTGCCAGCAGCGCGGTGCTGAGGGCGATGCCGCGTGCGGGGTAAGCCCGCGCCCAGTCGGCAATATCGAAGATATATTGCGCGCCATAAATACCCAGCGCGAACCAGATGAAACGCCATGCAAATTCGTCGATCAGCATCCAGCCCGTATCAAGCCGCAGGAAGTAAAGTGCGGCTGCGAAGAAGAGCACGAAGCCGGGGCGCGCGCTTCTGAAG
>JBAYOU010000236.1:0-3792 GCA_041678065.1 Parvibaculum sp.
CGCCATGTCATAGCTTGCGGGAATAACCTCTTCGATTTCGTTCAGTGATGGGCGGGCATGAAGTTGGAGGCGCTTTGCGGTGAGCGTTTCCGTCTTGCCGCTCTCGCCGAGAAGGTGCTGGGCCTCCACGCCCTCCACGTCGATGGCGAGGCGGCCAAAGGGCATGTCTTTCAGATCGACATAGGAAGCACGTGCCTCTTCGGTGCGGGCTCGCAACTCGTTGCGGGCGCGTGAACTCGTCTGCAGGTCGCGATAGGTGAAGCGGTTTTCATCGCCAAGCGTCAGTACCGCGTGGCGCAGATTATAGGGAAGGAGGGATATGGAGGCGCGACTGCCTTCCCAAGTCCATCCTTCCGGTGCATTGGGCGCGCTTGCCGAGGGGCGACGAAAATCTGCCTCGAAGCGATAGGGATAGCCGCGCATCGCAAAGCTCTCCCAGCCGGTGACGAGGCCTTCCTGTCCGGTTGCCTGAAAATGCTCGACCCGCGCGCGAATCTCGCCGGCCGCGTAGAACCAGTAAGCCGTGTAGAGCGCCACGAGCACCGCCAGCGCAAGGCTCGGTCCGACAATACCCCAGCGTATTCCGTTCTTCGGCGCGTTCATCGGCTCCGTCATGTGTCCCCGGTCAGCTTGCGGTGGAGATGGCTTTACGCAATTCTGCGCGAAACCAGCCGCTGGTGCATAGAGTGCTTGCGGCAAGGAAGATGACAGCATGCCGGATTTATGGGTTTTTGGATATGGCTCGCTGATGTGGCGGCCGGGCTTCGAGCATGAAGAGAGTCGCCCTGCGCTGCTGCGGGGCTATCACCGCTCCTTCTGCGTCTATAGTCATGTCCATCGCGGCACGCCCCAAAAGCCCGGCCTTGTTTTCGGGCTTGATGCGGGCGGCTCATGCCGGGGCGTTGCTTTTCGGGTGGCTGGTTCACGCGCGGAAGAAACGCGGCGCTATCTGCAGGCGCGTGAGCAGGTGACGCTGGTTTACCGCGAGGCGGTGAAAGAAGTTGAGCTTGTCGATGAAGGCAAACGTATTGACGCACTTTGCTTCGTCGTGGACCGCGCGCATGGGCAATATGCAGGCCAGCTCGATTTTGAAGCGCAGGTGCAGCTCATTGCGGAAGGCGAGGGACGTTCCGGCAAGAACCCGGAATATCTTGAAAGCACGCTTCGGCATCTTCAGGAAGCGGGGCTTCGGGATGATGGGCTCAGCCGCCTTTGGCATGCCGTAGAGCAGCGATTGCGTCAATCTCCGGCGTCCGCGTAAAGCGGGCGAGTTCGGCAAGCGCCTGTCCGATGCCGCGTTCACGCGCTTTGGTGAGTTTCACCTGCGGTTCCAGCCACAGACCTTTCACTTCGAGGCGGCCTTCCGCGCGATGCGCTTTTATGTCGGCGCGCCCGACAAAGCGGTCGCCTTCCAGAAGCGGCAGCACGTAATAGCCATATTGACGCTTTTTTTCCGGCACGAAAATCTCGATGCGGTAGTCGAAACCGAAAAGCCGCATGGTGCGCTTGCGGTCGCGGATCGCTGGGTCGAAGGGAGAGAGGAAGCGCATGGCTTGCGGCGCGGCGTGAGCGGCGGCGAGCCGCGCTTCGATGTCTGCCCATGCCAGCGCGCTTTTCCATGTTCCATCGGCGCCTTCCACCAGCACCTCCACGACCTCGCCCCGTTTCAGCGCAGCCGCGGCCCATGCCTTGGCGCGGGCGATGGGCACGAGCTGCCAGAAGGCGGCGATCTCCTGCGGCGTTGCAAGGCCGAGGCGCGAGAGGGCTTCGCGGCAGGCCCAGTCTTCCGAGGAGGTAAGGCTCGGACGGGCTTTCCGGTATTCCTCCGGTATCACGCGTTCGGTCAGGTCATAGACTTTCTCGAAGCCGTCGCGTCTTGCGATGGCGACTTCACCCATGCGCCACAGCGCTTCAAGCGCTGTCTTGGATGGACCCCAACCCCACCAGCCGCCTTTCGGGCCTTTATCCTCGAAGTCGCGCGCCGTAAGCGATCCTTCGCGCCGCAGCCTCGCACGGACATTGCGCAGGACTTTTTCTCCATCCGGCCCGAAGCGTTCGCGCCAATGCGAATGGGTGTCGATGCGTGCCTTTGCCGTGCGGAAGCGATGGCGCCAATGAGGGTAGAACTCGACCGGGATTAGCGAGGCGTCATGCGTCCAATGTTCGAAGAGCGACACATGGTCGTGATGAAGCGCCGCCAGATGCTCGCGCTGATAGGAGGGCGCGCGCGAAAAGAGGATCAGGTGATGCGCACGTTCAACAACATTCACCGAATCAAGCTGCACAAAACCGAGTCGCCGGACAAGCGAGAGCGTGGCGGCAGCGTCATGCGGGTCCGGTGCGGGGAGGGTCAGCGCGTGATGATCGAGGAAAAGGCGGCGCGCATCCTCATTGCGAAGCTCGAGTTTAGTCATGGGCGCGGTTCATACACATATTCGAGCTTCAGCCCGTCGGGGTCTGCGAACATCACCGCGTAATAACCCTCGCCATATTCCGGATAGTCGGCAGGCGGATCGAGTATGGTCGCGCCGATGCCAATGAGCAGATGGTGGAGGCGGTTCACATCATCGCGGCTTTCTGCCTGCCACGCGACATGATGAAGGCCAGGGGAGTAGCGGTCATGGGCGCGCGCAGCGTTCGGTCCGCGCGCGCGGAAGATGCCGATGGTTGGCAGCTTGTCGCGCGATGTGGCGTGCTCCCAGTCGATGCCGTCTTCGTTCTCCGACCAGCGGCGGTAACCCATGAAACCGAGCACCGCGTCATAGAAGGGAGCGGAGGCTTGAGGATCGCGCACGGTCAGGTCGAGATGGTGGATGAAGCCCCGCATGGCGCCTGTTTGTCAGCTTTTACCTTCCTTCAGCAAAGCTTCTTTTTCGCGGCCGAGCCAGAGAAATCCGCCCATCAGATGATTGGCGAGGCCTTCTATTGTTTCAGCACCCACCGACGGCACGCCTGCATTGCCAAGTTCGCCCAATGCCGCCCAGACCTTGTGTTCGGTCCGGGCGAAGCCCTTGAGCAACATGCTTTCCTCGTCGCCTGCGATGACGGCTTGCGCACGCAGGGCGATTTCCTTCAGCCATTCGAGGTCTTCATCGGGCGTGCCGGGAAGTATATCCTCCCGCTTCAGCTCTTCTGCGATGCGCTTGCCGATATCGCGATAGGCAAGCGCCCGCGACGCCGCGAAATTGCGCCAGCGATCATGCGTCACGCTTGCAGCCGTATGGTAGTAGCGGCTGGCGGACTGGCAGGCGATGCCGAGTTCCTTCAGTGCGGCTTCCGATTGTGTCAGCAGAAGCTGGCTCATTCCTCATCCTCCTTCACAACGATCACGCGGAGCGCGCGGCGGCGTACATGAAAGCGCACAGGGGTTTCCGTGATCTCTTCCCCATCGGCAAAGACATGGCGTACAGGCGATGTGGTGATGGAAATTTCCGTGCCCTCCTCGCACAGCACTTCAGGCGCGAGGTCGGTGCGACCAAAACGCAGGAACGGAAGCAGGGCCGCCATACCGAAAAGCGAGCGCGGCACCACAGCGTGCAGATGAAGCCGCCCGTCTGTCAGCGTTGCATCGGCGTGCACAGTCATGCCACCACCATAATAGCGGCCATTGCCAACGAGAAGCTGGATGCAGCGTATGTCACGGCGCGTGCCTTCCCCTTCAATGGTTGCGTGGAAGGGATATGACTTCGAATGGGCCTCGATGGCGCTCAGCGCATAGCTCAGCACGCCCCATCTGCCCTTGCGTTCCTCCGTTTGCAGGCGGCTGATCGTGTTCGTCATGCCGATGCTTGC
>JBAYOU010000237.1:0-3790 GCA_041678065.1 Parvibaculum sp.
AACCGCATTCACGACGCCCGGCTCGTCCCCCTCGAAAAAGGCATGGGCTACATCGACATATTCGTTGATGACGACCTTCACCGGAATGTTCTTGCAGCGACGAAGTTCATAGGTGCCGCAGCGCAGAATGGCGCGTAGCGTCGAATCAATGCGGGTGAGTGACCAGCCCTTGGCCAGCGCACCATTGACCTGCCGATCCAACTCCCGCTGCTCGCGGACCACACCTCGAACGACATCCTCGAAATGCGCGTTATCCGCCTCTGCTATTTCCGCGCCCTCTTCGGGCTGTTCCAGCCGCCGCTCAACAAACTCCTCTATGGCATCATCAAGCGGCGTTGCGGCCACATCCATCTGGTAAAGAGCCTGCACGGCACCAAGACGCGCAGCGGCGCGCGCCTTCGGATCAAGCGCATTTTCTTCTGTAGGCTGAACGGGAGCCGCGGACATGAAACTTGGTACTCCGGTACTCAGGAAGCGCCGAGCTTGCGCTTCAGCTCAATCATATCGAGACAGGCATTGGCAGCACCGCCGCCCTTGTTCTTCTCGTCAACCTTTGCGCGGGCCCATGCCTGCGCGCCATTCTCGACTGTCTGAATGCCATTGCCGAGCGCGAGCGAACGCGACACGGAAAGGTCCATCAGCGCACGAGCGGACTCATTCGACACAATGTCATAATGCGTCGTCTCGCCGCGAATGACGCAACCAAGTGTGACAAAGCCATCATAGCTCTTCGTCACACCGCCATGTGCCATCGCATCCAGCGCAAATTTCACCGCCGCCGGAATCTCGAGCACGCCGGGAACGGCAACGCGCTCCCATGTCGCGCCGCGCGCCTCAATGGCGGCGATGGCGCCGCGCGCGAGTTCGTCTGCAAGGTCTTCGTAAAAGCGCGCTTCGATGATGAGAATATGGGCCTTGGTCGTCACGAAATATCCTCCTTCGCGCGGCTTTTCGCTACATCCGTTCCGGCAGCCTCGGCACCCGCAACAGGCCGCTGCCCGACAACGCGCAGCCCATAGCCTTCAAGGCCGACAATGTTTCGGTCCGTATCCGAGAGCAGCACCATGTCACGAATGCCAAGGTCGAGCAAAATCTGCGCGCCCACACCATATTCCCGCAGGCGGCGCGGCATGCCCTGCTCACCGCCCTCACCTTTCCGGAGCAGCATGTCGGACACAACGGTCGCCGTTGTATCGCGGATAAGCACGATCACGCCACGACCTTCCTCGGAAATGATCCTCATCGACTCGCGGAGAATATCCGAGCGCGGCCCCGTAGCGCCGAGAATGTCATCGAACACATTGATTGCATGAACGCGAACAAGCACGGGCTCCGGCCCGGAAATATCGCCCTTCACCAGCGCGATATGCTCGGCATATTCAACCGTGTTCAGATAGACCATCATCTTGAACTCGCCACCATATTCGCTGTCGAGTTCGGTTTCGATGGCACGATGGATGAAATTGTCGTAACGGCGACGATAGGCGATCAGGTCGGCAATGGTTGCGATCTTGAGGCCATGAAGCTGCGCGAAGGGCACAAGGTCCGGCAGGCGCGCCATTGTGCCGTCATCATTCATGATCTCACAGATGACGCCGGCAGGATAAAGCCCCGCAAGCCGCGCAATATCGACCGCTGCTTCCGTATGTCCCGCGCGCACCAGCACACCACCATCGCGCGCCACAAGCGGGAACACATGCCCCGGCGACACGATATCAGTTGCGCCCTTGGTCGGATCAATGGCGACCGACACTGTATGCGCGCGGTCATGCGCTGAGATACCCGTCGAGATGCCTTCGCGCGCTTCGATGGAGACGGTGAAGGCCGTCTGGTTACGCGACTGGTTGTTCATCGACATGAACTGAAGATTGAGCTGTTTTGCCCTGTCGCCTGTGAGCGTGAGGCATACCAGCCCCCGGCCATATTTGGCCATGAAGTTGACCGCCTCCGGCGTACACATCTGCGCGGGAATGACGAGGTCGCCTTCATTTTCGCGATCCTCGGCATCGACAAGAATAAACATCTTGCCGTTGCGGGCGTCCTCGATGACTTCCTCGATCGGGGAGAGATATTCCTTGTACACAGGTCTCAATCCTTTTGAACCAGCCGCGCCACATACCGGGCCAGCATGTCGATTTCAAGATTAACGGGATCGCCCGGCTTCACCATTCCCCAGGTCGTCACAGCCTGAGTGTGCGGAATAATGTTGACGCCGAAGCGCGTGCCACCCGATTTCAGGTCTTCAACTGCATTGACCGTGAGGGAGGTGCCGTCAAGCGTGACGGAGCCCTTGGGCGCAATGAACCGGCCCAGATCTTGCGGCGCCTCGAAGGTGAAACGCAGCGAATCACCCTCCGGCCTGATGTCCACAATCCGCCCTACGCCATCCACATGGCCGCTCACGACATGACCACCCAATTCGTCACCGGCCTTCAGCGCGCGCTCAAGATTGAACCTTGTACCTTCGCGCCAATTTCCAAGCGTCGTGCAATCAAGCGATTCCTGCGAAACATCAACGGCAAACCAGTTGCCCTCGCCATCCCTGCCCTTCTCCACCACGGTCAGGCAGCAACCTGCGCAGGCGATGGACGCCCCGATATCGATGCCATCCGGATCATAGGCCGTGGCAATGGTGAAGCGCGTATCGCCGCGCTTTTTGACGCTGCGCACGCGGCCAATATCGGTGATGATCCCGGTAAACAAGACTCAGACGCTCCTCACAAAACTCGCCAGCAAATCATGTCCTACGCGAGAAACCTCCCGGAGCGAGAAGCGCGGCGCCTCATCAAGCTTCTTCACGCCGAGTGCCGCAATCGCCGGATAGCCATCGCCGCCGATAAGCGCGCCCGCCTGAAAACACTCAATGCGATCTATAAGCCCTGCCCGCATCAATGATGCAGATAGCCTCGCGCCCCCTTCCACCAGAAGCCGCGTCACACCGCGTTCCGCGATCAGGTTGAGGGCTACTTCCATGTCCATCGCGCCGGTTTCGTCAGGTCGCACGTCAATGAGTTCGACGCCACAATTCTCAAATGCCTTGCGTCGATCAGTGCCGCCACCCGGCATCGTCAGAACCCAGAGCGGAACCGTCTTCGCGTCCCGGACGAGCCGGGAGGTCAGCGGCAAGCGCAAACGCCCATCCGCAATGATGCGAACGGGAGAGTGAGCCTCAAGCCCCGGCAAGCGGCAGGTGAGTTCAGGATCATCCACGATGGCCGTGGCGCTTCCCACCATGATTGCATCATGGGTCGCGCGCATGAGATGCCCACGCGCACGCGCTTCTGCACCCGTGATCCACTGGCTGTGGCCGTCGCTTGTTGCAGTACGTCCGTCCAGAGAACTGGCAACCTTAAACGTCACCAGCGGGCGGCCATCCGTCATGGTACGGAAGAAACCTTCGTTGAGATATTGCGCTTCCGCCGCGCAGACATTTTCCGTGACGTCGATGCCCTTTGCCTGAAGCATGGCAAAGCCGCGACCGGCAACTTCAGGGTTGGGATCGGCAACGCCGCCAACCACACGGGTAATACCCGCTTCAATCAGGGCGGTCGCGCAAGGGCCGGTGCGTCCCTGATGGGCGCAAGGTTCAAGGCTCACATAAGCCGTTGCTCCTTTCGCAAGGCTACCAGCACGACGGAGAGCTTCCACTTCGGCATGGGGACGCCCACCCGGCTGCGTCCAGCCACGGCCTACGACACGCGGCCCGCCCGCCTCATCCTCGCGGACGATTACGCAGCCCACAGCCGGATTGGGCGCGACACGGCCAAGCCCCCGCGC
Organism: Parvibaculum sp.; assembly: GCA_041678065.1. Taxonomy (GTDB): domain Bacteria; phylum Pseudomonadota; class Alphaproteobacteria; order Parvibaculales; family Parvibaculaceae; genus Parvibaculum. The sequence continues at coordinate 3,778 of JBAYOU010000237.1, forward strand.
GGCAAGCGCAAGG
>JBAYOU010000238.1:0-3748 GCA_041678065.1 Parvibaculum sp.
CAAAGAGCGCGTCAGCATAAAGGCAACCACCACCGAAAAGCTGGGCTTCACTGGCCGGCGAGAAGGTGTTGCGGCACAGGCTATTGCAACGCTTCGCTTCCGGTGACGTTATGATACGCTTCACCGCTCTGCCGCCAACCCTTCCTCTCTATTCCCCTGCTGCGCTTGCGGCAACATGGTTCGGCTCGGGCCTTCTTCGCCCTGCGCCGGGCACATGGGGGACAATTGCCGCCCTTCCATTCGCCTTTGTAATCGAATGGGCCGGTGGCCCGTTTGTTCTCGCGCTGGCGGCACTTCTTGTTTTCACCGTGGGGGTCTGGGCAGCGGGACATTACTGCGTTGCGGCAGAAAAGGATGATGCGCCCGAAATCGTGATTGATGAAGTCGCGGCTGTCTGGCTCGTCGTCGCTGCCCTGCCCGCCACAGTGGCGGGGCTCATTGCCGCATTCATTCTCTTCCGCTTTTTCGACATCCTGAAACCCTGGCCGATCCGCCTGGCTGAACGGCGCTTCAAGGGTGGTTTTGGTGTCATGATTGATGACATGCTTGCCGCTCTTCTGGCGACCCTCACCTATTTTGTTTTCGATATTCTATGGACGGTTGTCTCATGAGCATGTTTCCGCGCCGCCTCATTCATCTCGCTGAACTGACCCTTGCCGATGCCCGGGAGGCGAAACTCAAAATCGCAACGGCTGAAAGCTGCACAGGCGGGCTGATTGCGGGGTTGCTGACAGAAATTGCAGGTTCATCGGATGTGGTTGAGCGCGGCTTCGTTGTCTATTCAAACGAAGCCAAGCGCGACATGCTCGGCGTTCCCGGCGATCTCATCGCGGATGTTGGCGCTGTGTCGGAGCCGGTTGCACGCGCAATGGCAGAAGGCGCGCTGAAAAACTCCAGAGCCGACATCGCCGTCTCTGTCACGGGCGTTGCCGGGCCGGGCGGCGGCACACCGATGAAGCCGGTTGGTCTTGTGCATTTCGGTGCGGCGCGTACTGGCCGCAGCATCCTTCATGAGATGCAACTTTTCGGGGATATAGGCCGCGAGGAAATCCGGCTCAAAAGCGTGGAAGTTGCGCTCAATCTGATGCGACGGATGATGTAGTCATCGCTGCCGATGCTGTCGGGCTGATCGCGGGATCCACCTCATAAAGTTCTTCCGCGCGATCAATAAAAGCCTGCATCATCTTCGCGAAAGCCCGCGCGAAGACAGCGCCGATCATCTTCTGAAGCGTCGCGCTTCGAAACTCAAAATCAATGAAGAAGTGAATGCGCGTGCCGCCACCCGGCAACGCCTCGAAGTGCCAATTGTTGTGCAGATATTTGAACGGGCCTTGCACATAGGCAACGTCGATGCGGCGTTCTGTTGGGTCGAGTGTCACGCGGCTGGTGAACTGCTCGCGAAACACCTTGTAGGACACGATGAGATCGGCAACCAGCACCTCATTCTCGCCCTCCTTCTCACGACGGCGGATGCGCGCACCGTTGCACCATGGAAGAAAATTCGGGTACCGCTCAATCGCCCCCACAAGCGCGAACATATCGTCCGGGCGGTAAGGCACGTCGCGGATCTGCTCATGCGCAGCCATGAGACCTATCCCTGCGGGAGAGATGCGTTCCGCGCTGCACGAAGACGAGCGAAGTCTTCGTCTGCATGATAGGAAGAGCGCGTTAGCGGGCTTGCCGATACGAGCAGAAAGCCCTTGGTGCGCGCGATGCGCTCATAAGACTTGAACTCTTCCGGCGTTACAAAACGGTCGATCGCGGCATGTTTGCGCGTCGGCTGGAGATACTGGCCGATGGTCAGGAAGTCGATGCTGGCGGAACGCATATCGTCCATCACCTGCAACACTTCCTCCCGCACTTCGCCAAGGCCGACCATGATGCCGGATTTGGTGAAGATCGTCGGGTCCAGTTCCTTCACCCGCTGAAGCACGCGAAGCGAATGGAAATAGCGCGCACCGGGGCGGATATTCAGATAAAGCCGTGGCACTGTTTCAAGATTGTGGTTAAAGACGTCGGGCTTTGCCGCAACGACCTTCTCCAGCGCGCCTTCCTTGCGCAGGAAGTCCGGCGTCAATATCTCGATCGTCGTGCCGGGTGAGCGTCGGCGGATCGCCTCGATCACCTCAACGAAATGTTGCGCACCGCCATCCGCAAGGTCGTCGCGGTCCACCGAGGTAATCACCACATGGCGCAGGCCAAGCTTTTCCACGGCATTGGCCACGCGTTCCGGCTCATCCGCATCAAGCGGCTCCGGAAGGCCCGTCTTCACATTGCAGAAGGAGCAGGCGCGTGTGCAGGTGTCACCCATGATCATCATGGTGGCGTGCTTCTTCGTCCAGCACTCACCAATATTCGGGCAGCCCGCCTCCTCACATACCGTCACCAACCCGTTCTCACGGACGATTTGCTTCGTCTCGGCATAGACCGGCGAGCCGGGCGCACGGACGCGAATCCACTCCGGCTTGCGCAGCACGGGCGTATCCGGCCGGTTCGCCTTTTCGGGGTGCCGAGGCCGTGCTGTGTCTGACTGCACTGTATTTAGGATGGTGACCATGAGTCCTGACAGGCTGTTACGTTAGGAACATGGATAACGGCTTGCCTCGATTCAAGCAAATAAGGCGGTTTTCCGTCATTTTCTGGCAGCAGAAAACTCAAACAACCCGCCGATGATCTGTAAACCTCCGTCCTTCCCTATGGCGGGAAGGTAGATCGCCTCGTAATGGACGTGTTCCAAATCAAGCCCCAGGAAGCAGCCCTGCAAAAAGAAGGGCCTTCGCGTCTCCAGAACGCGATTGTGAAGCGCGATCTGATCCGCAGCCATTTCCGGCAGGTAGCAATCGGTGAAGAGTTCTCCAGTAAATTTCCGACCCAGGCGGCGCTCATTTTCGGCGCCGACGAGGCGATAGCGCATGTTTGTGCCGCCGTTTACAGGCTCCACCACGAACATGCCGCCCATCAGCTTTGGCATGTCAAGCGGGTCGAAAGCGGCACGGGGCATCAATCCGTCCGGCTGCCGGCGTTCCTTCCAATAGGCCAGCATATGCTGGCTGTGAGGGTGGGACGGCTTCTCAACCTCTCGCACGGCATAATCAATGCCGTTTTCCTCCGCCTGCGCACCATGCCGTATCGTCATGTGGCTACCTCCGGGGAGGAGATTAGCGCCTATTGCTGAATAAATTATCTCCGGACCGGGTCCCGCTCAGAGACCAAGCCGCTGGAACTGGCTCTGAGGCGCCTCCAACTCGACCAGCGCGGCCCGCAACCTGTCCGCAATGTCCCTTTCCGCTGCCGTTCCGGCGAGGTTTTGTTCTTCGCCGGGGTCTCCCAGCAAGTCATAAAGGTGGTGGCCGGTGAACTTCGTGAATGCCCAATAGGGCACCATGTCGCCCTTCTGCCATTGCTGATGGATGACGGGGACATTGCTTCCGGGCATGCGATCCAGAAAGGCGCGCTCATCCGGCAGAGGAAGCTCCTGCTCTCGGGTCAGCATATGCGTGGGCATGGTGGACCAGCGGTTCGACATCATGCTGAGCGGGGCGTTATCTCCGGCAGGGCTGCGCGCATATTTGTAACGCCCGTCAATATAGTGCACCTCCCTGCCCCACACGCCGGTGAGCAGCCAGTCCCGCACACTGCCTGTTTCCCCGCGCATCAGAGGCAGAAGCGATCGGCCATGTGTGCGCTGGCGGACTTCGACACCGAAGCATTCCGCAAGCGTCGCGAAGAGGTCAACGCTCGTCGTCAG
>JBAYOU010000239.1:0-3748 GCA_041678065.1 Parvibaculum sp.
GGCATCAAGCGTGCCAACATCGCTTGCGCGCGGCGCAGTGGAGGGAACGGGTTCGAACCCCGCCTGCGCGCAGCCGCCGAGAAGGAAACAGCAGAAAACAAATGCCGACCGCTTCATCATTTTCCCCCTTTATTGCCCAACTGCTCGCCAGCCGAGACGAGAGCGCCTTTCAAATTCACAACGGCGGGGCCGGCGAGCACCACCAGAAGAACCGGCATGAAAAAGAGGATCATGACGAGGGTGAGATGCGGCCCCTTGCGCCCCACCTGCTCGCGCACAGCGGCCATGCGCTTCTCCGATAAATCAACCGAAAAACGGCGCAGCGTCGTTCCCAACTCGCCACCCTGAAAAAGCGCCTGCTTGATGGTGGCGGCGAGATCCTGCCCCTCATCAATGCCAAGGCGCTGGCCAAGCCGATCGAGCGCCGCGTCATAAGGCATGCCTGCATCAAGATCAGCGATGTGACGACGCAGCACGGCCCCCGTGACCGGCGCTGTGCTCGCCGAAACGCCCGCGACATATCGCATGCACTGGTCGATGCTGACCCCTGCATCAAGCGCCATCAGCATCACATCGAGAAGCGGGGGAAGCTCGCGGCGGATCGCGCCTGCGCGACGCTCGACATAGAGCTTCAGGGCGATCAACGCGTATCGATAGAAGAAGAAGCCGAAGATGAGGGCAAGCGCCACATCCATCGGCCCAAGCCCATCACCATCATAACGGAGCACCAGCACCGTGACAGTGACGAAAAAGCCGATGAGATAACGCAGCGCCACGAAGATGTAAAAGGCCGATCCCTGGAAGAAGCCAGCCTGCAAAACCAATGCACGCAAATCGCGGTTCACCCGCGCGCCTTCAACCCAGCGACCAAACCGCTCAAGCAGGTGAAGACCGGCATCAAGCGGCGTGCGGTGAGTGCCATCGGAAACGAATAGGCGTTCGAAGCGTGCGACCACTTCCTGCCGGCGGATGATGGCCAGCATGGACATAGCCATGACCGTACCGCCCGTTACGAGCGCGGCAATCACGACCATCCATGTCAGGGCATCAATCACTCCGTAGCTCCTAGTAATTATTGGCGCGAATGACCTTGCGCATCATGAAAGCACCGATCACCTGCGAGATGGCGCAGTAAATCAGCATCTGGCGACCTGCCGGTTCGTCGATGAACCAGCGCATATATTCCGGGCTCTGCATCATCACGATGGTGGCGACAAACATGGGCAGAATGCCGAGCACCCAGGCGCTGGCGCGGATCTGCGATGTAGTCACCCTCACTTCGCGCATGACGGCAGCGCGGCGGCGAATATTCTCGATGAGATTGGCGAGGATGGAGGTGAGTGAGCCACCAAAGCGCAAGTTCGTCTCGATCGCCACGCCGAAAAGGCGCAGCTCATAAAGATCAAGTTCACGCGCAAGCTGATTGACGCTTTCGGATACGCCTGCGCCATTGGCGATACGCCGAATGGTAGGCTGAAAGAACTCGACAACGATGGGCGGAGAAGATTGCGTTGCGCGCGCGAGAGCCACCGAGAGGCTGTTGCCCACAACGAGAAGCTGTCGCACGCGGTCAAAATAACCGAGCATCGCATCACACAAGGCGTCCATGCGCTTGCGAGCGCGATAGTCAACAACCGCAGCCGCGGCGAGAAGTACGCTGATGAGTGCCAGCAGAGCTATCATGATGCCGAATGCAAATGTCGCCGCCGCGACAACGCAGAGCGTGAAGACGCAGAGGACAAGGAAGCGGTCTTTCGAAAGTTCGATGCCCGCCTGATAGAGACGGTTCTTGACGACCTGCGGCAGAAGGGTTGTTACATCCGGCCAGTCATTGCGGGCAAGATCGCCCTCTCTTTCACGGTCTGACGGCGCGACGAGACGGCTGAGACGCAAATCCACATCCTGATTTTGCCGCTGGCGCCAGAGCATGACAAAGATGCTCGCGCCGCCAGCAAGACAGAGGATCGCCAGGATCAGGGTCGAGATCTGCACCATCTCCCGCCCACCTCCTACACTGCGCGCTTCTTGCCCGGCTCGTCGAGCTGCGTGAAGATTTCGCGAAGGGCATAGGCAGTCCCCTCCATCCCCACGACCTCGCAAACCGAGAGAACCTTGCGCTTGCCATCCGGCTGACGAGCCAGATGCAGCACGATATCGATAGCGCCCGAGATGAAGCGCCGGACGGCCTGCAAATCTGCCGAGAAGCCGTGAAGACCGATCAGCATTTCAAGCCGTTCCAGGGCGTCACGCGGGCTGTTCGCATGGAGCGTTGCCATGGAGCCGTCATGCCCCGTGCCCATGGCCTAAAGCATTTCAATTGCCTCGCTGGAGCGCACCTCACCCAGAATGATACGGTCAGGCCGCATGCGAAGCACGTTTCGCAAGAGATCGCGCGCTGTTACATCCGACACGCCATCGGGCGAGGCGGGGCGCGTTTCAAGCCGCACCACATGCGCCTGTTGCAAGCGCAGTTCGGCCGCATCTTCAATCGTGACCAGACGTTCCTTTACGCCGATATAGGAACTCAACACATTGAGCAGCGTGGTCTTGCCGGAGCCCGTACCGCCGCAGATGAGCATGTTCTTCTTTTCGCGCACCGCTGTTGAAAGATACTTCAACACTTCGGGCGTCATGGTGCCGTTACGCACCATGTCATCGCCGCTCAGCGGGATCTGCTTGAACTTTCGGATCGATAGGATCGGTCCATCGAGTGCCACAGGCGGAATGATGACGTTGACGCGTGAGCCATCCGGCAAGCGGCCATCAACATAAGGCGTGCCTTCATCCACGCGGCGACCAATGGGGCTGACGATGCGCTGGATGATGTTCATCAGATGCGTCGTATCGCGGAAGCGTGTCTGCACCGGCTCCAATTCGCCAAAGCGCTCCACATAGATACTGGCGGGGCCGTTGACAATGATGTCATCCACTGACGGGTCTTTGAGCAGAGGCTCAAGCGGGCCGAAGCCGACAATCTCGTTCTGCACATCCTCAATCAATTGCGCGCGCTCGCGCATATTGAGCGCAATGCCGCGCGAAAGCAGTACGACCGAGATCGCGCGCGCAACCTCATCCTGCAGGGCGGCGAGCGGCATGGTTTCGCCTTCAACATCCTGCTGGTCGAGATATTCGAGCGTCAGCTCGAAAACGCGGAACTTCATTTCCTGGTAGCTGTCAGAAATGCCGATGTCGGAAACCGTGTTGCGCTCCGAGAGCATATAGGGCTGCATGATTTTCATGAGAGCACCGCCCGCAATTTGCGCGTGAGACCCCTAAGCGAGGCGATACCAGCGTGATCGTTCTGCACACGAGGGATCAGACTGAGCGCCTGCATGTGTCGTGACATTTCCCGCGCGTAGGACGAAGAAGGCATGAGAGCAAGCGGCTCACCCCGGTTCACGCTCTCGGCAAGCTCCCGCCAGTCTGACGGCAGTTCCAGCGCGCGCGCCGCACCAACCGCACTGCGGATGCTGACCGGGTCGGGCGCCATACCGGGTGCAAATTCATGGATCATCAGGATCGGTTCATCCCGCCCGCCCCGCAGATTACGCACGAAGCGGAGCATTTCGGTCGCCGCCTTAATGGAGGTAAAGCGCTGCGTGCAAGGCAGGAAGAAGGGCGCCCTTTCTTCCGGCAGGCTCAATATTTCTTCCTGCCGGGAAAACGGCCCGCAGGAGACGATCACCACATCATAAAGCGACTGACAGATCTCGAGCAGGGCGCGCAGATCATGGATGTCCATTGCCCA
>JBAYOU010000240.1:0-3729 GCA_041678065.1 Parvibaculum sp.
ATATGTCATGCGTCTTAAGGCTAAGATGACTGGCGGGCGCGGCCGGAGGTGATTCGGCCAATGAGATGGAAGCGGGAGCAGGGCATGGCCGAGACGCCGGCCGATTACGCCGAGGCGGGCGGCGATGCCTCGGGCCTGAGCGGCCCGGATGAGCAGGAGCGTGCGCTGGATGGTGCCCGCTCGCTGCCCACACGCCGCTGGGTCGTGATCGGTGCTGTTGCCTTTGGCATTGCGGCTACCTTGCTCGAAACATTATCCGTTCATGCGTTCGGCTTTCCGGGGCTGCTGACGGCACTCGGCCTTGTCGCCATTGGCGGGGCGGTGCTTTACGGGCTTTCAGGCACCAATGCTGATGCGCTGAGCCGCTCGCCGCTTGCCGCTGCCGAGGCGCTGACGGCGCTTCCCGATCCTTGCTATGTGACCGACCGCAGAGGCGTGGTCCTCTTTGCCAACCCGGCGTGGCGTGATCTTGCTGGCGGTTTTGGCGAAAGTCGTGCTGTGCCTGTGGAGCGGTTGCTGGCCGGGCAGGATGAGGGCGCGGAAATCGCCTTCCGGCTTGCGCAGGCAGCGCGCACCGGCTTTGCAGCAGAAGAAGATGTGATAATCGCGCCGCATGGGACCGAGCGCATCTACCGCGCCATGGTTCGCCCTCTCAGCGGGCAGGCGGGAGGCGCGGTCTGGCTTTTCCGTGACATCACTGTGGAACGTGAGCGGGTGAAGGCTGCCGAGAAGCGCAACCGCCGCGCGCTTGCTTATGTCGAGCATGCTCCTTTCGGCTTCTTCGCCATGGAAGAAGACGGCGCATTGGTATTCATGAATGCGCGCCTTGGCGAATGGCTTGGCGTGGAACCGCAAACGCTGATCGACCGCGGTGCGAAGCTCAGCGGACTTCTTATGGGTGAAGTCTCCGCGCTATCCGACGGCGAGGAGGCGCAAGAGGGACCGCTTTCGCCGCTTGATGTGGATTTCCGGGGCGCGGATGGCAAGGCGCTGCCCATGCGCATCTTGCGTTCGCGTGTTGGTGGGGCGGGGCGTCCCGCGCGCATCTTTGCCCTCGTTCTGGACCGCACGACCGGCGACAAGGCGGAAGAAACGGCGCGTGATGCCGAAATGCGCTTTGCCCGCTTCTTCAATAATGCACCAGTCGGCATTGCAACGGTGGATGGCGAAGGCTGTATCGACAACGCGAACCGCTCTTTCGTTGCCTATGCCGGGGCGGATGTGTCGCGCGGTGCGCGACTGACCGAGCTTCTGATGGAAGAAGACCGGGCCGCTGCAGAAGAAGCCATGCAGAATGCAAGGCGGGGCGGGACGGGCAGCGCGCCTGTCGATGTTCGCCTTGCACGCAACCCGGATCGTGTAGCGCAGCTCTATGCCGCGCGTGTCGATATGGGGCCGGAAGCTTCCACCGTTGTCTATCTGATCGATGCGACGGAACAGAAATCGCTCGAAATGCAGTTTGCACAGTCGCAGAAGATGCAGGCGGTTGGCCAGCTTGCGGGCGGCGTTGCGCATGACTTCAACAATCTGCTCACCGCGATCATCGGCTTTTGCGATCTTCTTCTCGCTCGCCATCAGGCGGGCGATCCGTCCTTCGCCGACGTTGTTCAGATCAAGCAGAACGCCAACCGCGCCGCGAACCTCACGCGCCAGCTTCTTGCCTTCTCGCGGCGACAGACCCTGCGCCCCAAAGTGTTGTCGCTAACCGATGCGCTGGCGGAGCTACAAAACCTTCTCGCGCGTCTTCTCACCGAAAAAGTGGAACTGCGCATCGTGCATGGGCGTAATCTTGGTCTTGTTAAGGTCGATCAGAACCAGCTTGAGCAGGTCATCATCAATCTCGCCGTCAATGCGCGCGACGCTATGCCGGAGGGTGGGCGCCTCACCATCCGCACGGCCAATGTGTCGGAAGATGACAGCCGCGCGCTTGACCATCCGCTGATGCCCCATGCCGAATATGTGCTGATCGAAGTGTCGGATACGGGCACGGGCATACCGAAGGAGAATATCGGCAAGATTTTCGAACCCTTCTACACCACAAAAGACCCTTCCAAGGGCACGGGCCTCGGGCTTTCCACTGTCTATGGCATCATCAAGCAGACGGGCGGCTTTATTTTTCCCTACTCAACGCTTGGCAAGGGCACAACCTTCCGTATCTATCTGCCGCGCTATGTGGAAACAGCGGCGGAGAAGGCCGAGCAGCAGGCAGTAGCCGCCGCGCCCGTCGATATGACGGACCTTACCGGCAAGGGCACGATCCTGCTGGTGGAAGATGAAGATGCTGTCCGCACCTTCGCCGCCCGCGCGCTTGGCACACGCGGCTATGAGGTGTTGCAGGCCGAAAGCGGCGAAGTCGCGCTTGAAGTCGTGCGTGAGCATGAAGGCCGCATTGATCTCGTCGTGTCTGACGTGGTGATGCCCAATATGGATGGACCGACCATGGCGAGGGAGCTGAAGACGCTGCTTCCCGGCATCCCCATCATTTTCGTTTCCGGCTATGCGGAAGACGCTTTCGCAAAGAACCTCGACCCCGATCAGGAATTCCACTTCCTGCCCAAGCCCTTCTCACTCAAGCAGCTCGCCGCTGCCGTGAAGGATGTGATGAATCGGAAGTAGCGCGCGTTTTTTGCGTGAACACCACGAGAACTCATCTTATTTTTATCAATAATTTCAATTGGTTAAAAATATCCTTGCGAATGAGAACAAAATGAGTACATTGGCTGTGGGTCAAGGGTACGTTGCGCGACTCGGCGGGCGGTGAAATAAGGGGAAGTCATTCATGTCGAAGAATGTTGTGAATCTCGTGGCAAAAGACGATACGGACAGAAAAAAGGCGCTGGACGCCGCTCTCAGCCAGATTGAGCGCTCGTTTGGCAAGGGCTCCATCATGCGGCTCGGCAAGAACGAGCAGGTGGTGGAGATCGAGGCCGTTTCCACGGGTTCGCTCGGCCTCGACATTGCGCTTGGCATTGGTGGGCTTCCGCGCGGCCGCATCATCGAGATTTACGGGCCGGAATCTTCCGGCAAGACGACGCTCGCTTTGCAGACGATTGCCGAAGCCCAGAAGAAGGGCGGCATTTGCGCCTTTGTCGATGCGGAACATGCGCTCGATCCCGTTTATGCCCGCAAGCTCGGTGTGCAGCTTGATGATCTGCTGATTTCTCAGCCCGATACGGGCGAGCAGGCGCTTGAGATTGCGGATACGCTTGTCCGCTCCGGCGCTGTGGATGTGCTTGTCATTGACTCCGTGGCCGCACTCACCCCCAAGGCGGAACTTGAGGGCGAAATGGGTGACTCGCTGCCGGGTCTTCAGGCGCGCCTGATGAGCCAGGCGCTTCGCAAGCTTACCGGCTCCATCTCCAAATCGAACACAATGGTGATCTTCATCAACCAGATCCGCATGAAGATCGGTGTGATGTTCGGCAGCCCGGAGACGACGACGGGTGGCAATGCGCTGAAATTCTATGCCTCCGTCCGTCTTGATATCCGCCGCATCGGTGCGATCAAGGAGCGCGAGGAAGTGGTGGGCAACCAGACCCGCGTGAAGGTGGTGAAGAACAAGGTCGCACCGCCCTTCAAGCAGGTTGAGTTCGACATCATGTATGGCGAAGGCATCTCCAAGATGGGCGAACTGGTTGATCTCGGCGTGAAGGCAGGGATCGTAGAGAAGGCAGGTTCGTGGTTCTCCTATGGCAGCCAGCGCATCGGTCAGGGCCGCGAAAACGCCAA
>JBAYOU010000241.1:0-3728 GCA_041678065.1 Parvibaculum sp.
ACGGCGCAACAGCGCCGCTGCATGATTTGACGGGGCCGGTCGCCGCTGGGCGCTCCGGCCTTTGTCATTTGGATAACCTGTCAGCCCCAAGCGTGATCAGGTCGCCTCTTTCACATCGCCATGGCTGTCTGAACCATGCTCGTCCCCCGCGCGTGGGTCGAGTTCCGTTGGCACGACCTGACCCTGCGCCACAGGCACCGCCACGAAGTCTGCCCGCTGATCCTCTGTCAGCGCAGGCGTAGTGGCGATTCGGAATATGGTGAAAACCGCAAACACCAGATGCACAATCGCGGTGAAAACAAAGATCGACGATATGCCGAAGGCAGGCACGCTGATTGAGGCTGCGGTCGGCCCGATGATGGAACCCACTGAATAGACGATCAGAAGCCCGCCCGAAATCGAGACGAAGCTCTCGCTCTGGCCGTGGTCGTTCATATGGGCAACCACGACCGAGTAGAGGGTGAGACCCGAGATACCGAAGAAAAAGCCGGCTGCGAGAAGGGCCGTCGCGCTGCCGGTGTTGCCCGCCAGAACCAGAGCAAGTTCGCCCGACATAGCGCCGAGGCTGAGCACGACGATGACGCGCCGCCGGTCCATACGGTCAGAGATTCGGCCAATAGGCCATTGCGCAAGCGCGCCGCCGAGAATCGCTGCCGACATGAAAATGGCTACGCCGCCCGTATCCATGCCGCTCTCGCTCGCATAGAGCGGCGCCAGCGTCCAGAAGGGCGCATTCGCAAGGCCGACAGCGAAGGAACCCACAAGGCCCACAGGTGAAAGCCGATAAAGCGCCTTTATGTCGATTCGCGTGCTCTGAATCGGAAGAGGCTGCACCGAGGTCGTCATCGCCACAGGCACGAGCGCAACCGATGTGAGAATCGAACAGATCGCAAAGAGTACGAAGCCCGCAGGATCAGCCGCATTGAGCAGGAACTGGCCAACCGTCAGCGCGGAAAAGTTGACGATCAGATAGGCCGAAAAAAGCCTGCCGCGTGTCTCATTGCTGGAGCGTTCATTGAGCCAGCTTTCAATTACCATATAGAGCCCGGCAAAGCAGAAGCCGGTGAGTACCCTCATGCAGGACCAGAGAATCGGATCAGATGAAAGCGCGTGAATGAGGGGCGCTGCTGCCGCTATTCCGCAAAAGGTTGCAAAGCTGCGGATATGGCCGGCACGCCGCACGAGATAGGGCGTCGCAACGCAGCCGCACAGAAAACCCGCGAAATAGACACTGCCGATAATACCGATGGTAGAAGGAAGAAACCCCTCTATCCCTGCGCGAATCGGGATGAGCGTGCCAAGCATCCCGTTTCCAACAAGCAGGATGGCTGTCGCAAGCAGCAACGAAAATACGGGTGCGAGAGTGCGAGACAATGTGACACCCGATCTTGTCGTGGAGGGCAGGAATGACTATCGCCAGTTTGCGGGTTTGTAAGCTCAATGCAATGGGCGGGTTAGGGTTCCGTTTGCATTGAAATGCGTCATCCGCTAGGAGTGACGCGCACTTGGCCGGGCGGTTAGCTCAGTTGGTAGAGCATCTCGTTTACACCGAGAGGGTCGGCAGTTCGAGCCTGTCACCGCCCACCAGGCGCGCGCCGCGAGGCGCAAACATATTCCCCAGGTTGAGGTACCAGCTAACTGCTTGACAGAGCGCATACCTTGGCTTACGAGACGCCCACCTTCAGACGGTGCGGCCGTCGGTAAGGGGGTGTAGCTCAGTTGGTTAGAGCGCCGGCCTGTCACGCCGGAGGCCGCGGGTTCGAGTCCCGTCACTCCCGCCACTTTATCCCAGATCCAAGGCCATGACCTGCGCATTGCGCGCACTGGATTTAGGGTAGAGCGCCTTATTCGGAACGTCTCGCAACAGCAGATAAATCAATAGCTTTTCGCCAGCGAACAAATGGCGGCGAGCGTTTGATTTTGCAGATACGAGGTCTATACTGCGCGCCGAATTGGGAGGCCGATTTGCGGATGATCCTTCATCCGGTCTGCGCAACGGCGCAAAGGTTGTTGCAGCCCTTTTCCGGCGCGTCTTGCACCGGGACCTTGTGAGGACGATTCGATGGAAGACCTGCTGCTTGAGTACCTGCCCATCCTGATTTTCATGGGCTTGTCTCTCATTGTGGGTCTCGCTCTTTTGGTCGCGCCCTTCATCGTCGCACCGAGCAAGCCCGATCCCGAAAAGCTCACCGCCTATGAGTGCGGTTTTGAAGCCTTCGACGATGCGCGCATGAAGTTCGACGTGAAGTATTATCTCGTCGCGATTCTGTTCATTATTTTCGACCTTGAAGTCGCCTTCCTGTTCCCCTGGGCCGTGGCGCTCGGTGATGTCGGAATGTTCGGTTTCTGGTCGATGGTCGTGTTCCTCGGTGTGCTCACGATCGGCTTCACTTATGAGTGGCGGAAGGGTGCTCTGGAATGGGAGTGACGAATCCAGACAAGGTAATTTCCAATACGCCGGGCGTCGTCAGCAACGAGACGTCGCTTCCCGTGTGGCAGGAAGATTCGTTTTTCAGTCAGGCATCCGACGACCTTGCCGACAAGGGCTTCGTGCTGACAACGGTGGAAGACCTCATCACCTGGTCGCGCACCGGCTCTCTCATGTGGATGACATTCGGCCTTGCGTGCTGCGCGGTCGAGATGATGCAGACTTCCATGCCGCGCTATGATGCGGAGCGTTTCGGCGTCGCGCCCCGCGCGAGTCCGCGCCAATCCGATGTGATGATCGTCGCCGGCACGTTGACCAACAAGATGGCGCCCGCGCTCCGCAAGGTCTATGACCAGATGCCCGAGCCGCGCTATGTCATCTCCATGGGCTCCTGTGCCAATGGTGGTGGCTATTACCACTATTCCTATTCCGTGGTGCGTGGCTGCGACCGTATCGTTCCGGTTGATATCTATGTGCCGGGATGCCCCCCCACTGCCGAGGCTTTGCTCTACGGCATCCTCGCGCTGCAAAAGAAGATTCGCCGGACGGGTACGCTCGACCGCTGAGTTCATAAAAGGCCCCCCCGCCGCACCATTCAGGAATGCGGCCCAAGACGAGTTTCGAGACCGTACCGATGGACGAAAGTCTTAGAGAACTTGGCGAGCACGTTGCGGCAGCGCTTGAAGATTCAGTGCTGGGCTTTGAGGTCGCTTACGGCGAGCTCACCGTCACGGCGCAAGCGCAGGCGATTACGCGCGTTCTGAAGTTCCTGCGCGACGATCCCGCCTGTCGCTTCTCCACGTTGATCGACATTACCGCTGTGGACTATCCCGGTCGTGCGCTGCGTTTCGATGTCGTCTATCACATGCTCTCCATGTACCAGAACGCGCGTATTCGCGTGACGGCGCAGACGGATGAGGAAACGCAGGTGCCGAGCGCCGTTCTGGTCTTCCCTGGGGCCAACTGGTATGAGCGCGAAGTCTTCGACATGTATGGCGTCCTGTTCTCCGGCCATCCCGATCTTCGTCGCATCCTCACCGACTACGGTTTCAACGGTTATCCGCTGCGCAAGGATTTTCCGCTCACCGGTTATGTCGAGGTGCGCTATGACGAGAGCGAAAAGCGCGTCGTTTATGAGCCGGTGAAGCTTGTGCAGGAATTCCGCAGCTTTGATTTCATGAGTCCCTGGGAAGGCGTTGAATATCTGCTTCCCGGCGACGAAAAGGCGGAGGGTTGAGGCAATGGCCGAACAGGAACTCCGCAACTACCATCTGAACTTCGGTCCGCAGCATCCGGCTGC
>JBAYOU010000242.1:0-3723 GCA_041678065.1 Parvibaculum sp.
CGGGCGGCAACATGAAACAGAAAGCGTGGAAAGATATTTGGGGTTCCGGGCAGGGTATCGGCCAGATCAAGGATGCACCCCCCGTTGCCGAGCTGGTTGAGCGCATGAAGCGGGAATATGTGCGGGCCTGCCGCGAATTTGCGGAGCGCATGCCGCCGGAGGCGTTGAGCACGGTGAAGGTGGCGGCAGAATAAGCACTACCCAGATCGAGAGAAGCGAAAGCGGCGGGAGCAGTTCCGCCGCTTTTCTTTTCGCCTCAGAGATAGTTCTGCGCCGTCACATAGAAGAAATCGACCGCATGGATGGTAAGCGCGGAACTGGCGACAACGACAAGAACACGTTCGATACGGCTTTTGAGCGACATGATGTTTTCCTTCGCGTGAAATCAGATGGGAAGCGGGCGCAACTTCATTGCTTCTGGCGGCAGACAGCCGAGATTGGCGAGCGTTGTCGTCACAGCAATGTCGAGTGGTGTGTGCGGCTCGTGGCCGAGAAAGGCGAGGAGCTTTGAATTGTCGAGGCGCAGGGGTTGCTGCCAGAGGTAGCGCATCTCGCGCATTTCCCGGAACGTCTCGATGAAGGGTGAGAGCAGCGTCAGCGCGAACCAGGGCAAGCGCTTTACCGGCAGATCGGGATTGCGCGCGGCATAGCGGATGGCATCGACCATTTCCGCACCCTGACCGAGCCAGTGACCACCAAAGTGGAAGACGGCAAAGCGGTCGAGTTCATCTGCACGTTCGAGAAGCCGCGCCGCCGTCTCCGCCATATCCGGCAGATAGGCCCAGGCATGACCAAGATGTTCCGCACCCGGATAGGTGATGGAACGGAGCGCCTTACCCGGCTTTACCAGTCCTTGCGCAAACCAGTTATTACCCCCCTGTCGTCCGCCAAAGAAATCACCCGCACGGAGGACGAGGACCGGCACGCCCGCTTCCGAAGCGGCATGAAGGCGGCGCTCCAATTCAGCGCGGATTTTTCCCTTCCGCGTTTTCGGGTTCTGCGGGGATGCTTCGCTGATAACCGGGAAGGCATCTGGCCCGAAATTATAGACGGTGCCGGGAAGAAAGATGCGGGCACCCACAGCCTCTGCCGCAGCGATGGTGTTGTCGATCATGGGAAGCACGGTGCCCGCCCAATTGCGATAGCCGGGCGGGTTCACCGCATGGATGATGAGGTCCACCCCTTCGGCTGCCGCGCGGAGGTCTGCCGCGCTCATCGCATCGCCCTTCACCCAGTCAATGAAGGTGAGGTCCGCAAGGTCGCGCGCTGCGGCTTTAGGGCGGCGCTGCATGGCGCGGACCTGCCAGCCATGATTGTGAAGGGCGAGCGCCATCTCGCAGCCAAAGCCGCCGGTAGCGCCAAGGATAAGGGCGGTAGACGCCATTTCTCTGATCTCCTGTCATCGGGTTTGTTGTTTCGACGAGGAGAAAATGAGCTCAATCGTGGTAAACAGGAATTGTCTAATTATGTCGCCTTATTATACAATTTCGTATGACAGATGCTTCACCCGGCTGGGAACTATATCGCTCTTTTCTCTCGGTCATTCGCGAGGGAAGCCTTTCAGGTGCCGCGCGGCAGCTTGGCCTGACACAGCCCACGATTGGCCGCCATGTGGATGCACTAGAAGAAGCGCTCGGTACTGCGCTTTTCACCCGCTCGCAAGGCGGGCTTGCGCCTACAGAGCTTGCACTTGCGCTCATCCCCCATGCCGAGGCCATGTCGATGGCGGCTGAAGCACTAAAGCGCACGGCTTCCGGCGCGGCGGTCGAGGAGCGGGGTACCATCCGCATTACAGCGAGCGAGATCATCGGCACGGAGGTGCTGCCCTCGATCCTCGCCCGCTTCCGCGAGAAGCATCCACAAATTGCCGTCGAAGTTGTGCTTTCCAATCGCACGGATGATCTCATTCGCCGCGATGCGGATATTGCGCTGCGCATGGTTCGCCCCACGCAATCCTCACTTGTTGCCCGAAAGGCTGGCTCGGTGAAGATCGGCGTTCATGGCCACAAGAAACTGATCGAGAAGATAGGGGCGCCCTCCTCGCTTGAGGAAGCACGCAATTTTCCCTTTATCGGCTTTGACCGCGAGCCCTCGGTTCAGAGATTGCTGAAGGACTTCGGTATGGCCATCAGCCGCGACCTTTTTGCCTATCGTTGCGACAGTGATGCCGGACAGTTCGCGGCCCTCAAGGCGGGTTTTGGTTTTGGCTACTGTCAGTATGCGCTCGCAAAGCACTATCCCGACCTCATAGCGGTCATGCCCGGCATCCATGAGTTCGAACTCGATATCTGGATCGTCATGCATCAAGACCTGAAGACAAGCCGGCGGATGCGCCTCATGTTCGACCATCTGGCGGACGAGATGACCGCCTATGCTCGCAGCGTCCCTCATTCCATGCGCGGACGGCGCGCGGGATAAGCGGTCGCGGGGCGGCCTCCCGCCTGCTATATGACAGGCTGAGAAATCCGTGCTCTACCCTAGGTTCGAGGAACATCCATGTCTGAGGCAGCCAAGTCTTCCGCCCCTTCCGGGGAGAAGCCCAACCCCAAGCTCGCGCCCTTCAACTGGCAAGATCCGCTGCTGCTCGACGAGCAACTCACGGAAGAAGAGCGCATGGTGCGCGACAGCACCCGGGCCTATTGCGAGGAAAAGCTCTTTCCGCGCGTGAAGGAAGCGAACCGGCACGAAATCTTCCATCGCGAAATCATGAACGAGATGGGCGCGCAAGGAATGCTCGGGCTGACCCTGCCGGAGAAATATGGCTGCGCGGGTCTTTCATATGTCTGTTACGGGCTTGCCGCGCGCGAGGTGGAGCGCGTCGATAGCGGCTATCGCTCGGCGATGAGCGTGCAGTCCTCGCTCGTCATGCATCCGATCTATGCCTATGGTACGGAAGCACAGCGCGAAAAATATCTGCCGAAACTTGCCACCGGCGAATGGATCGGCTGTTTCGGTCTGACCGAGCCCGACCATGGCTCCGACCCCGGCTCCATGAAGACGCGAGCAGCCAAGGTTGATGGCGGCTATGTGCTGAACGGTGCAAAGATGTGGATCACCAATGCTCCGATCGCCGATCTTGCGGTCGTTTGGGCAAAGACGGATGATGGCACGATCCGCGGCTTCGTGGTGGAGCGGGGCTTCAAGGGTTTCGAGACGCCCAAGATTGAAGGCAAGTTCTCACTGCGCGCTTCCATCACCGGCGAAATCTCGCTGCAGGATGTGTTCGTGCCGGATGAAAACCTGCTGCCGAATGTACGCGGCCTTGCTGGTCCCTTTGGCTGCCTCAATCGCGCGCGCTATGGCATTGCTTGGGGCGCGATGGGCGCGGCGGAGTTCTGCTGGCATGCGGCGCGGCAATATACGCTCGACCGCACGCAGTTTGGCCGCCCGCTTGCCGCGAACCAGCTTATCCAGAAGAAGCTGGCGGACATGCAGACCGAAATCGCCCTTGGCCTGCAGGGCTGCCTGCAGCTTGGGCGCATGTTCGACGAGGACAAGGCAGCTCCCGCCGCCATATCGCTCATGAAACGGAACAATTGCGGCAAGGCGCTCGATATTGCCCGCGTTGCGCGCGACATGCATGGCGGCAATGGCGTGTCGGATGAATATCACGTCATCCGTCATGTGATGAACCTTGAGGCGGTGAACACCTATGAAGGCACGCATGATGTTCATGCGCTGATCCTTGGCCGCGAGCAGACGGGCATTCAGGCTTTCTTCTGA
>JBAYOU010000243.1:0-3697 GCA_041678065.1 Parvibaculum sp.
AACACCGCTTCGCGGTGCGTCACGGATATCGGAATGATCCTTTCGCGAGAGAACGTCACCCGCCTCCCTTCTCCCGGCATCCTGCTGCTTGTCGCGCTCGCCTTCGCGTTTCTCGGCATGGGCGAGGCGGGGGCCGCCGAAGCGCCGCTCGCGCCACCCAAGCCCGCTCTGGCTCGCCTCCTCTTCAATGGCACGGAAACGACGCTTGGCCGCACCGCGCGCGAGCAGATTGATGCCATCTCGTCGGAATTCACGCAGCGCAGCGGACGACTCGAAGTCCGCGCCTATGCAGGCCCTCCCAATGACAATTCTTCTGCCGCGCGACGGCTTGCCCTTCGCCGGGCACTGAATGTGCGGCGCGAACTCATCACTAAAGGTATTGTCGCCGAGCGCATTCATGTGCGCGCATTGGGCGGCGTCCGCGACAACGGCCCGCAGGAACGCGTCGATATCACCCTCTTTGGCGGCTGAGCGTCAGAAAAACCAAGGGAACGGAAACGGCTCATGGCAAAGGCAGAGAAGGAAGGCGTCGGCCTTTCCCAGCCCCGCATCTATCTGACACGGATGGTGCTCTTCATTTTTCTTGCGAGCTTCATCGCAGTCATTCTCTTTCCCCAGATCAAATTGGCCTTCTTCACCAATCCGGGGTTGAACGGCCTCATTCTGGGCGTGCTCATTCTCGGCATTCTCTATGCGCTGCGGCAGGTCATCTGGCTCGGGCCGGAAGTGCGCTGGGTCAATGATTTCCGCCGCGCTGATCCGGGCCTTGTCGTGCCACCACCGCCGCGCCTTCTCGCGCCGATGGCCACCATGCTTGGTGCCCGCAAGGGCAAGATGCAGCTCAACGCACTTTCGATGCGTTCTATCCTCGATTCTCTGGGCTCCCGCCTTGATGAGCAGCGCGAAATCTCGCGTTACATGATCGGCCTTCTTATCTTTCTCGGCCTTCTCGGCACCTTCTGGGGTCTGCTCACCACCATCAGTTCGGTCGCCGGCACGATCCAGGGGTTGAATGTCGGCGGCGCTGACCCGGCCTCCGTCCTCACAGACCTCAAGGCCGGGCTTGACGGCCCGCTGCGCGGCATGGGCACCGCCTTCTCCTCCTCGCTTTTCGGCCTTGCCGGTTCGCTCATTCTAGGCTTCCTCGACCTGCAGGCAGGGCAAGCGCAGAACCGCTTCTACAATGAGCTTGAGGAATGGCTTTCGACCGTCACCAACCTTGCGGGCGATGATCCATATGCGCCGGGAATGCTTGGCGAGACGGCAAAGCGCCTGCGCAACATCGAGCAGGCACTCGTTTCAACCGAAAGCGCCAACGCATCTCTCATGGCGCTGACGGGGCAGATCGCCGCGCTGACCGAGCAGATGCAGAATGAGCAGCACCTGATCCGTCAACTTGCCGAGAACCAGCAGAGCCTGAAGCCACTGCTGCAAGACCTCGCCCGCATTCTGAATAATCGGAGCTGAGTCTATGGCGCTGTCGGGCAGACGCATCAGGGGTCGCGCGCCGAGCGCGGATTACTGGCCGGGCTTCGTTGATGCCCTGTCGAGCCTGTTGCTCGTGCTCATCTTCCTGCTCACCATTTTCGTCATCACGCAGGTCTTTCTGAGCCAGGTCGTCTCCAACAAGGATTCCGCGCTTGATGCATTGAACAACCAGATCGCCGAACTCGTGAATCAGCTTGCGTTGGAGCGCCGGGAAAAGGCTGATCTGCAGGCAACAATCCTCTCGCTGCAGGACTCGCTCGCATCAGCGACCGCCGAACAGAGTCGCCTCACGGCACTTGTGGGAGAAAGCGAAGGCGCGGGCGCGCGCATTGCCGAACTTGAAAGCGCCCTATCCAGTGAAAAGCGCGTCTCCAATGAAGCGCTCGCACAGGTTGAGCTTCTCAACCAGCAGATATCCGCCCTTCGCCGCCAACTCGCGACACTTGAAGCAGCACTTGAGGCCGCCGAACAGAAGGACCGCGAACAACAGGTCCAGATTTCCGATCTCGGTCGCCGCCTCAATGCGGCGCTTGCGCAGAAGGTGCAGGAGCTTGCGCGCTACCGGTCAGAGTTCTTCGGAAGGCTGCGCGCCATATTGGGCGATAGGCAGGATATCGAGATTGTCGGCGACCGCTTTGCCATGCAGTCCGAAATCTTCTTCGCCTCAGGCTCTGCCGACATAGCGCCTGAAGGAAAGCAGCAACTCGACAAGATCGCTGTCGCCATCCGCGAAATTGCCACCGAGATACCCGATGATATTCCGTGGGTCCTGCGCGTGGATGGTCACACCGACAGCAACCCCATCTCGACGCCGCAATTCCCCTCGAACTGGTATCTCTCCAGCGCACGCGCCATCGCCGTGGTGAACTATCTCACCGAACGCGGCGTGCCGGAGGACAAGTTGGTCGCGGCGGGCTTCGGTCAGTTCCACCCGCTGACCGAGGGAACAAGCCCCGATGACAATCGCCGCAACCGGCGCATCGAATTCAAGCTGACCGAACGCTGATCAGTAGGAACGCAATTCCTTGGCCTGGCTGCAAACAAGCACTTGCGGCTCAAACACCTGCCCGAGCAACATCACATCGCCATAGCCGGCGGCAACGCTGATGCCGGAAATCTCTTCCCCAAGATTGAGATAGATCGTGCCTGCGCGTTTTTCCTCCGGCTCGAGACGCACGACCTGGCTCGGCGAAAGCTTTGCCGGATCGGAAGCGTGAGACAGGAAGGCCATGAGATTGGGGTGCGCGCCAATCAGAAGCGTTCCGTCCGGCTGGACATCTATATTATCGACACCGGTGCCCAGCCGCACCGCGCCCTGCAACAGCAGCCTGCCTGTCTCGATGTCGCGCTCATAGATGTAAACGCTCATGCCGAGCGCCGACGCAACATAAATGAGACGACCGTCCTCGCTCATATTGATGCCGTTTGCGTAGAGAACCTTGTCGGCAGCGACATTCGCCTTCTCACCATCGAAATAGACGATGGTGGAATTGCGCAGCAATGCGAAATTGCCGAGAAGCTGCCCGAGGGGATTGCGCGTGCCGTGATCATTGGTGACGTAGAAGCTGTCCGGCCCGACCGCGACCACATCATTGAGCGAAATGAAAGCGTCGGACGTCACGCTGCGAAGATGTGTGAGCGCGCGCCCCTCACCAATATCGAAAATCTCGATAGTCTCGGGGCCACCTGCCGGGTGGTTGACCGCAAAGAGGCGGTTCACACCATTCTCGCCCCTGTAGAGGCTGATGCCATGCGGGCGGAAACTTTCAGGTACATTCGGCGTAACGGGATGAAGCGCCCAGTTTTCCTGCGGCTCGGAAAGATCAATCACATAGATGCCACCGCGAATGGCGTCCGCCCCCGGCGCGCCTGCGCTGACTGCGCGGCGGTCATAAGCGGAGATGAAGGCGAGCTTGCGCTCATGATCGATCTGAATGTCTTCAGGGCCGGGCACCGCCGGAATGGCTCGGCAGGTCGCGGCAATTTCCTGCCTGATGCCGGTGAAATAGCCGGCCGCGGAAAGAAACCGCCAGCCAAGAACACTCACGATGACGACAAGCGCCAACGCAACGAAACCTGCGATTGTGAGATGCTTCTTCGACATGGCTTTCCCCTGATTAGCCGTCAACTATTCGCTGCCATCGGCAAATTGCAGCCGGGCGAGCCGTGCGTAAAGGCCACCCTGCCCGATCAGTTCTTCATGCGTGCC
>JBAYOU010000244.1:0-3686 GCA_041678065.1 Parvibaculum sp.
AGCCGTTCAAGCCGCGCGCGAAGCGAGGGATCATTGATCCGCGTCAGCGCCTCGGAAATGCTGCGAAGCGCAGGGCTTGAAAGCTTTGCTGTGTCTTCAACGAGGGGCGCGGTCTCGCTGTGATAATGGGCGAGCGCCGCGCCGATCTCCTCACCGATTCTTTCGCGCTCCTGCATCTTCAGCACATAAAGACCGTTTTCATCGACAGGGCGGCCTTCGAGTTTTTCGAGCCGAAGCCAGCCCGCAAGCGGCGGGCCGGAAAAGCCATAAGGATTGGCAAACCGGCCCGATCCAAGAAGGCGCGGGAGACGGAAGCCTGCATTGCTGTCGACGAATGACGCGAGCAACTCAAGCGCCGTCGCCTCGCGATAAATCTTGCTCTCGCCCGTGCCAAGCCCGCCATTGCGCCGCACGAGCTTCAGCACTGTGCCGTCGCCAATATCATACACACTGCCCCAGACACCTTCGCCCAGAAGGGTCCAGCCTGTGTCGGGAAGATCGGGAATATCGGCGGAGATCGCAGCGTGAATATCTTTCATAAGACAGCATTGTAGCAGTCGCGCCGAAGGTGAGGCGCAAAAAAGGGTGGCCCCGGCGGGAGCCACCCTCAAGTTTTTCCTTTCGGGGGAGGACCCTTCAGGAAATTGCGTTGCTGAACGTCACTGCGCTGCTGCGACCTGCATCGGGTTCTTGCGCTTGGAGAAGTTCACGCTCTTCAGGAACTCGATGCCCTGCTCGGCGATGTCATCACCGACCATGCGGTCATCTTCGTTCTTCAGCTCTTCCATATCGACATAGGTCGCGTAGAAGGCGCGCGTCCGCTCCGTGATGATGCCGGCTTTGAGAAGCGTCTTCACCAGAACGCGGAACACGTTGGCGGCATCCTTCATGCCTTCGCGCCGGTCTTCATCCGTCACGGCTTCCAGCATCTCTGCCTGCACCTGCTGCCAGTCGAGACCGAAATCGGCATAGATGAGTTTCTTCTGTTCGGGGTTCACGAGGTTGAAGAGCAGCGTCTGGAAGACGGCGGCCGCCCAGTCCTCAATGATCTCGCGCTCTTCCTGGCTGAGCTTCGGAATGGTGCGGTCTGCCCAGATCTTTCCAAACTTGTGGTGGAAGGCTTCATCAGTCATGGCGAGCTGGCAAAGCTTCACCAGCAGCGGATCGCGCGCCGTGTTGAAGAAGGTCGCGAAAGTGCCCATCGCAAGCCCTTCAACGAGAAGCTGCATGCCGACGATCTTCTTGTATACCTCCTTGGCATTGACCATTTCGGAGAGCAGGCTTGCGAGCGTCTCCCCGCAGGGGAGCGGCCTGCCCCAGCGCGACTGAACATATTTCGCAAAGGCCGTCACATGGCGCGCTTCTTCGCGGGCCTGGTTCGCAGCATATTCCTGTGCGCCTGGATCAAGCAGGATATGGCAGAGCGAGGCGGAAAGGTTCAGCGCGCCCTGCTCACCATGCAGGATAGCAGACATCATCCAGCGCGCCGTCTCGTTGACGAAGCGGATCTTCTCCTTCTCCGGCATCGCCTCGAAGCAGGGGAGCTTCAACTCCGGTACAAGCTGCGGATCGATGGCCATTTCGTTCTCAAGATCGAAAGGCGCGGTGAAGTCGATATATTTCTTGTCGAGCGGATCCCAGAAATGGTCATGGGTCGCCGAGATGATCTTGTCGAAGGCGCTGGAGCGGCGATTGTAACGCTCCGTGTTCATCATCGCCTGGAAGTCATCAGGCGAAACGGCGTCATAAGCATTGTCCTTTGTGATCTGGCGCGGTTCGGTCATCTGTTTCTCTCCACAATTCCCTTGTTGGCCTCTGCGGCAAGTGATGCTCTTCGAGGCACTGCGCTGGCCGCTCTGTCACCCCGGCCAATATCCGTAATTGAATTGTGGGTATTTGTGCGTTGCACAACAATTTAAAAATGACGCCTGCGTCATTTTGCGCAGAAAGTGGTTTCGTCGGTGAGCTCCGATCGCATAAACATGACGTGATCGTCATTTTGCGTATGAAAACTCCGTGATTTGCGTTATGATTGACGTAAGGGAAAAAACCGGCGCAGAAGGCGCGAAAAGTGGAGGAAAATCATGAGCGATGCAGCGGTGAAATATGAAGTCGATGAAGCCCGCGAACGGGCCTATTCGATGCCCATCGAGGAAATCGACGTCGCTGATCCGATTCTCTTCAAGACCGATACGATGTGGCCTTATTTCGAGCGGCTGCGGAAAGAGGCGCCGGTCCACTACCAGCCCGAGAATACGGAATTCGGCGGTTACTGGTCGATCACGCGCTATCACGACATCATGGCGGTGGACACGAACCACCAGGTCTTTTCATCCGAGGGCGGAATAACGCTGCGCGACCAGGATGAAGACTTCAAGCTGCCCATGTTCATCGCGATGGACCCGCCCAAGCATGACGATCAGCGCAAGGTGGTGAGCCCCATTGTTGCGCCCGCAAACCTTGCAAAGCTTGAAAGCACGATCCGCGAGCGTGCCGGTCGTCTGCTTGATGAAATGGATACAGACCGCCCGGTGGACTGGGTGGATCGCATCTCCATCGAACTTACGACGCAGATGCTCGCAACGCTGTTCGACTTCCCTTTCGAGGATCGCCGCAAGCTGACGCGCTGGTCAGACGTGGCAACGGCATCGGAAGATTCCGGCGTCGTCGAATCCGAAGAACAGCGCCGCGCGGAACTTCTGGAATGTGCGGACTATTTCGTCGGCCTCTGGAACGAGCGTGTGAATGCGCGCGAACCGGGCAATGACCTGATCTCCATGCTGGCGCATGGCGAAGCGACCCGCAACATGGACCGGATGGAGTATCTCGGAAACCTGATCCTCCTGATCGTTGGCGGCAATGACACGACCCGCAATTCGATCACGGGTGGTCTCTACGCGCTCAACAAGTTCCCGGAACAGTATCGCAAGCTGCAGGCGAACCCCTCGCTCATCCCCAACATGGTGGCCGAGATCATCCGCTGGCAGACACCGCTCGCCCATATGCGCCGCACCGCGTTGCAGGATGTGGAGATTGGCGGCAAGACGATCCGCAAGGGCGAAAAGGTCGCCATGTGGTACGTCTCCGGTAATCGCGACGAAGATGTGATCTCGAACCCGAACCAGCTTGTGATCGACCGCGAGCGGGCGCGTCAGCATCTTTCCTTCGGCTTCGGCATCCACCGCTGCGTGGGCAACCGCCTCGCCGAGATGCAGCTTCGCATCGTCTGGGAAGAGATCCTGAAGCGCTGGCCGAACGACCCGATCCGCGTTCTGGAAGAGCCGACCCGTGTGCACTCTTCCTTCGTGAAGGGCTACGAAAAGATGATGGTCGAACTTCCGAAGCGCAAACACTGATATCAATGTCCGTAAGCGGATAATAAAGAGCCGGGCCGGAGAAATCCGCGCCCGGCTTTTTCATGAGGCGTTGCCCATACAAAAAGGGCGGCTTCCGGAGAAGCCGCCCTTTCTGGCGGGGAGCAGGGCGTGAGGGGTACGCCCTGGAGGCCGCCGTGATTACTCGGCGGCCGAAATGGTGACGTCCTTCAGGGCGTCGGCATTGGTGCCGAAATTGATTTTCTGAAGGTAGCGGATGCCATCTTCCGCAATGTCGTCGCCGACCATGCGGTCGCCTTCATGCTTCAGCTCATCCATGTCCACATAGGTGGCATAAAAAGCCTTGGTGCG
>JBAYOU010000245.1:0-3685 GCA_041678065.1 Parvibaculum sp.
CGGCGATGGCGGGCGGCGTGACCTTTCTAGACCCAGAGACGGTCTATCTCAGCCATGACACGGTTTTCGGTGAGGATGTAACGGTCGGACAAAATGTGGTCTTCGCGCCGGGCTGTCGCATTGCGCAGGGCGCGACCATCAAGGCTTTCTCCCATCTTGAAGGAGCCGAAGTCGCCGAGGGGGCAGAGATCGGTCCCTTTGCGCGCATCCGTCCGGGAACGAGCATTGGTCGGAACGCGCGGATCGGCAATTTTGTGGAAACAAAGAAGGCGAAGATCGAGGACGGTGCCAAGGTCAATCACCTCTCCTATATCGGTGATGCGCGTGTGGGTGCGGGGGCCAATATCGGTGCGGGCACGATCACCTGTAACTATGACGGCTTCAGCAAATTTTTCACCGATATCGGCGCGGGCGCGTTTATTGGCTCCAACTCTGCGCTTGTCGCGCCGGTGACGATTGGGGACCGCGCTTATGTCGGCTCGGGCAGTGTCATCACGCGGGACGTGTCGCCGGATGCGTTGACCGTTGCGCGCAGCAAACAATTTGAAAAGCCCGGCTGGGCATCCATCTTCCGCAACAAAAATGCGGGAACCAAGAAATCGTCAGGTGATTAAGTATGTGCGGTATCGTCGGCATCATTGGCAGCGAGCCCGTTGCGCCCGTCATTCTGGAAGCGCTGAAGCGGTTGGAATATCGCGGCTATGATAGCGCGGGTATTGCCACGCTTCATAAGGGCGAGATTGATCGCCGCCGTGCGGAAGGCAAGCTCTTCAATCTGGAAAAGCTGATTGATGAAGTGCCGCTTGATGGCACGATCGGCATTGGCCATACGCGCTGGGCAACACATGGCGCGCCGACGGAACGTAATGCTCACCCTCATGCCACCGACCGCGTTGCCATTGTGCATAACGGAATCATCGAAAACTTCCGCGAGTTGCGCGAAAGAATGGTGGCAGCGGGTTCTGTTTTTGTGACGGAGACGGATAGCGAAGTGATCGCTCATCTCGTCACGCATTATCTGGACAAGGGACTTGCGCCGCGTGAAGCCGCTGCATTTGCAATCAAGGAGCTTGAGGGTGCTTTCGCGCTCGGCATCATTTTTCGCGGCGATGAAGATTTGATGATCGGTGCGCGGCGGGGGAGCCCGCTCGCGGTAGGCTATGGCGAAGGGGCCATGTATCTCGGTTCCGATGCCTTTGCGCTCGCGCCGATGACGAACCGCGTTGTATTTTTGGAAGAAGGCGACCGCGTCGAGATCACGCGAGATAGTGCGGTGATCCATGATGCGGAAGGCAATGCCGTCAAGCGCCCGATCAAGATTACCGATGTTTCCGCCGCGATGGTGGACAAGGGCAATCATCGGCATTTCATGGCGAAGGAAATCTTCGAACAGCCGGAAGTGATCGGCCATACGCTTTCGGAATATCTCGATCCCCTGAATGAGAGTTTCCGCGACATTGCGCTTCCGGTTGATCTTGCGTCGGTGCCGCGCATCACCATCGTTGCCTGCGGCACGGCCTATTTCGCGGGCCTGGTGGCAAAATACTGGTTCGAGCGTTATGCGCGCGTGTCGGTAGAGGTCGATATCGCTTCCGAGTTCCGCTACCGCGATGCGGCGCTGCCAGAGGGTGGGCTCGCAATCTTCATTTCACAGTCTGGCGAAACGGCGGACACGCTTGCTGCACTTCATTACTGCCGGGAGCAGGGGCAGAAAATCCTTTCTGTCGTCAACGTGACTGAATCTTCCATCGCACGCGCTTCCGACGCGATCCTTCCGACTTATGCGGGGCCGGAAATCGGCGTTGCCTCTACCAAGGCATTTACTTGTCAACTCGCAACGCTTGCGGTGCTTGCTGTGCGTACGGGCCTCGCGCGTGGCACCATCACGCGTGAAGAGGAAATCAATCTCGTTCGTACACTGATGGAACTGCCGCGCCATGTCGTAGATGCATTGGCGTTCGACGAGGATATTCAGGCGCTCAGCGTGGAGCTGTCCAAGGCGCGGGACGTGCTTTATCTCGGCCGTGGCTTCAACTATCCGATCGCTCTTGAAGGTGCGCTGAAGCTCAAGGAAATTTCCTACATTCACGCCGAAGGCTATGCGGCGGGAGAACTCAAGCATGGGCCGATTGCCCTGATTGATGAGAGTGTGCCCGTTGTCGTCATTTCCCCGGTGGATCCGCTTTTTGAAAAGACCATCTCCAACATGCAGGAAGTAATCGCGCGGGGCGGCAATGTTCTGTTGATTGCAGACAAGGAAGGCATTGCCCGGGCGGGCGAGGGGCTTTGGGCCACCATCGAAGTGCCCGCAGTTCATCCGCTTATCGCGCCCATCGTGAATGTGATACCGGTGCAGCTTCTTGCCTATCACACAGCCGTTTCGAAGGGCACGGATGTGGACCAGCCGCGCAACCTCGCCAAGTCCGTGACGGTGGAGTAGGGCGATTCGTTAATTTCGCCCGGTATCGCCTATTCCCGATTCTTCACAACCCATTGATACTGCTTGCATTTTTGGCGTCTCGAAAGCTCCGACCTTCCGCGTGGTAGATTAATTTCAGATTTACCGCTGTCGCGTTTCGAGGAGGGCCGGTCGATGCGGCATAAGATGCGGGGGATGATCTCCGGGGCGAAGAGGCTTGTGGCAATCGGCGCCATGGCCGCCATGTTTGCCGGCGTGTCGGCGAGCATGCCTCAGGCAGGTGCAGGCACTTCTGAAAGCGAAGCCGCCGCGTTGATGCGCGCAGGAGCGGATGCGATTGAAGGCGGTCAGTATCAAAAGGCCGTTGCTGATTTTTCCAATGCGCTGGATAGCGGCGGGCTTGCGCCGGAGGGACGCGCGCTTGCCTATCACCATCGTGGTGTCGCGTTTCAGAAAATTGGGGAGCACGACACAGCCATTGCCGACTATTCGCGCGCTGTCAATGCGCGGAGCCTGTCCGGCGATGTGCTTGCACGCACGCACTATAATCGCGGTATTTCCTACGGTCGGACGGGACACGAAGAAGCGGCAGAGCGGGACTATTTGAAAGCGATAGAGCTTTCGCCCCGCTATGCCGCGGCTCACCACAACCTCGCCAATCTGTTGCGGCAGAGCGGACGGCTTGATGATGCGGTTTCACATTATTCCGCCGCCATTGACGAGATGCGCGGGCGCGACAAGCGTTTGCCGCTTTATGGTCGCGCACTTTCATTTGAGCAGCAGGGCGACGTTGCGGGTGCCACGGCGGACCTGCGTCAAGCACTCGCCGTTGATCCGGAGTTTGAGCAGGCGGCAGCGCGGCTTGCCGAGCTTGAAGCAGGGGCGGGTGGAGAAGTTGTTACGGCCACGAAAGTGCTACCTTCAACGATCATGCCGTTTCAGGCTGCATCATCCGGCCATGAAGGGGCGCAGATCATTCGCATTTCCAGCATTGGCGGCTGGCGCACAACGGCGACGCGCTTCCCGCAGGAAGAGCCGCCTGTTGCCATGGCGGATGCTACTGCAGCGAATGATGAGATCATCACCGGCTCGCTTCGTCCCTCCGATGATATTCCGGCGGTTCTGGCCAAGTCTCAGCCGCAGACACTCGCCAAGGCCAACGCAAAGTCCGCACCTGCGGCGCTGGCGACAGCACGCTATCGGGTGCAGCTTGGCGCCTTCCGCGAGGAGGCGCTGGCGCTGCGGGCATGGGATGAGGTCTCAACC
>JBAYOU010000246.1:0-3675 GCA_041678065.1 Parvibaculum sp.
TCGATCAGCAGATAGGACTGCGCGGCAGGCGGGGGCCCGAGATGCACGGCCTCGTCTGCCATTTCCACATGGAGCGCGTCCTTGTCGGCATCTGAATAGACGGCGACCGTCTTGATGCCCATCTTGTGGGCCGTCTTGATGACGCGACAGGCGATTTCACCGCGATTGGCGATCAGGATTTTCTTGAACATGGCGCGCGCCTCAGAGCGGAATGTTGTCGTGCTTCTTCCACGGATTCTCGAGTTCCTTGTGACGAAGGAGCGCGAGCGCCCGCGCAATGCGGACACGCGTGGAATGCGGCATGATGACTTCGTCGATATAGCCACGTTCGGCTGCGACGAAAGGATTGAGGAAGCGGTCTTCGTAGGTCTTGGTATGGGCCGCGATCTTTTCCGGATCCTTGATGTCCGCGCGATGGATGATCTCCACCGCACCCTTCGCACCCATCACCGCGATTTCAGCGGTCGGCCACGCATAGTTAATGTCACCGCGAATATGCTTGGACGACATCACGTCATAAGCACCGCCATATGCCTTGCGCGTGATGACAGTGATCTTCGGAACGGTCGCCTCCGTATAGGCGAAGAGCAGCTTCGCGCCATGCTTAATGAGGCCACCATATTCCTGCGCGGTGCCCGGCAGAAAGCCCGGCACGTCCACAAAAGTGACGATCGGAATATTGAAGCAGTCGCAGAAGCGCACGAAGCGCGCGGCCTTGCGGCTTGCATCGCTGTCGAGCACGCCCGCAAGCACCATGGGCTGGTTGGCGACGATGCCGACCGTGCGGCCTTCCATGCGCGCGAAGCCGGTGATGATGTTCTTCGCGAAGCTTTCCTGCATCTCGAAGAAGTCGCCCTCATCCACGACTTTCAGGATCAGTTCCTTCATGTCGTAAGGCATGTTCGGATTGGCGGGGATGAGCGTGTCGAGCGACATTTCCACGCGGCTCGCATCATCGAAATGCGGACGCTCCGGCACTTCATCCCGGTTCGACAGCGGCAGGAAATCGACAAGGCGGCGGATCTGCGTCATCGCAATCACGTCATTGTCGAAAGCGCCATCAGCAACGGAAGATTTGGTGGTGTGGATCGAGGCACCGCCAAGCTGCTCGGAGGTGACGGTTTCATTCGTCACCGTCTTCACAACGTCAGGTCCGGTCACGAACATGTAGGACGTGTCACGCACCATGAAGATGAAGTCGGTCATGGCGGGCGAGTAAACGTCGCCACCAGCGCATGGCCCCATGATGACTGAAATCTGCGGAATGACGCCGGAAGCTAGCACGTTGCGCGTGAAAACCTCGCCATAGCCGCCCAGCGCATCCACACCTTCCTGAATACGCGCGCCGCCCGCATCGAAAAGGCCGATGATGGGCGCGCCCGTCTTCAGCGCCATGTCCTGCACCTTGGTCATCTTCTTCGCGTGGTTGCGCGAGAGAGAGCCGCCGAAAACGGTGAAGTCCTTCACGAAGACGAAGACCGGACGGCCATTGACCGTGCCCCAGCCGGTGACGACGCCGTCACCCGGAATCTTCTGCTTCTCCATGCCGAAATCATGGCAATCATGTTCGACAAACATATCGAACTCTTCGAAGGAGCCTTCGTCGAGCAACAATTCGATGCGCTCTCGCGCGGTAAGCTTGCCTTTGGCGTGCTGGGCATCGATACGCTTCTGGCCACCACCGGCCCGCGCTTCCTGCCGCCGCTCTTCAAGCCGACGAAGAATATCCTTCATGCCGCCCCCTCGATAAGTCGGACGGGCCGCTCCACAGGAAACGGCCGAAAAATTACTGGTCTGGACACCGGAGCACGGGCGGCAAAGTACAGCCCGCTGGCGCTGCCGCGTCGCGCGAAGGCGACCTCAATAGCACCGAAACTTCGTTTTTGCCAATGGCTTGGCCCGTTTCTTCCTGCCTGGAAGGCTCATCCGCCGGAGGCCAGCGGCAACGCTGCGTTAGGCTGGGCAGAGAGCGCTATAGAACGCGGCCCTCAACCCAGGAGACGGATGAAACGGGCGGTTTCGAGAAGATCGGACCGCCGGCGATCTAGCCGCGCCCTCTCCTCGTCATCCTCGCCGGAAAGTTCCATCTGCCAGTTTTCATCCACATGAGCGATGTCGAAGGCTTCCTCGGGCGTCAGCTGACCCAGCGCCACCGCAAGGCCGATAATAGCCGAGCCCGTAAGCGTCACTGCATTGTGAAGCCCGGCAATGCGGAAGGGGTCAAGCGCCTCCACCGCCCGCTGATAGGCGGCAAGGGAGCTTTCTTCTTGCGTCACATGGAGAATCCCGGTTGTAGGTCGAAGCCTTATCCCCTGCTCCGCCGCCCAGCCAAGCAACGGGTCCCAGAGCGCGACCTGTCTCGCGGCCAGTGCCTGGGGGTGGTCCGCGCGGTAGCAGAGAAGGTCCGTCCCGGCAAAATTGACGATCTCGGCAATCACCTCCGCCCGCCGGGGCTCCACAAGGTCAATCGCCGTATTGGCAAGACGCGTGAGCCACATGGCGCGCGGATTGATCTCCGGGCGCTGCGCTTCCCATTCCCCGGCAATGGCGTCTGCCAGCGCACGCGCAGGCACGGCGAGAATGCGCTTCGCGGGCGTTTTCACCATGCGACCATCCAGCAGGATGACATGCCCTTCATCGCGCTTGCCCGCTTCCGCCTTCTTGTAGAAACGCTTGGGCAGGCGCGGCTTCTCGCTCCCCGGATGGGCTATCTGCTCATCAAGTGAGCGATTGCGCGCGAGATCAAAAATCGCCGCAACAGCCTCCGGGCCTTCTTCCTTGTCCTTGTTATCCATCACCGTCCAAAAAGCCCGCCAATGCCCTTACCGATACTCTCAAGCGTGTCGCCGACCGTCTTGGCCGCACCACCCGCAGCATCGCCCACTGCGCCCGCAATGCCAGATGCACCACCGGTCGCCGCAGCCGCCGCCGCGCCACAATCACCACCCGCCGCAACCGAGCCTGTGCCGGAACTCATCAACGGTAACAGCGCACCAACGCCGCCCGTAAGTGCAGCACCGCCCACAGCCGTCGCAACGCCGGTGACGACGCCAGCCCGGTCGAGCCCGGCAGTGGGCGCTGTCAGCGGACCGGAAAGACGGACGGGGAAAGCAAGGCTCGCAAGGCTCGCCTTTTTGGGCTTTGGCTTGAATAGAAGGTTGATTCGCTCCCGCCCGAGATCAACCGTGCCGGAACCTGCCGTCACGAGACTGTTCGTCTCAAGCCCCAGCGCCGATGCCGTGCCAACACCATCCGCGAAATCAAAGCGGCTGATCGCACAGACCAGCTTCGCCGTATCACCGCTCTCACCCGAGGGGATCAGCACCTTCACCAGATCGTCCGACACAATAGCAAAGGCACGCGAATTGATGGTGCCCTCACCAATGACAAGATTGGTCTGTCCGCCGAGAGAGGAGGCAATGGCATGAAGCGACTTGCCTCGACCATTGAGCTTCGCGCCGAAATCCGCACGTGCATCCAGCATGGTCGTCAGGTCAAGATCAGCCAGCAATTTGCCGAGTTCGAAATTGGTCGCGCTTGCATCAACCGACACGCTGCCCCGTGCACCATCCGCATTGAGCGCCAGCTTGAGCGGCGCGCCGCGATAGGCCGCCGCCAGCGGCGCGGTGAGTTTGCCGCCATTGATCTTCACCGGCAGCTTGATCGCGGTGACGA
>JBAYOU010000247.1:0-3673 GCA_041678065.1 Parvibaculum sp.
GTGGTGAGCTTGCCGGTTGCTATTACCTCCATGCCCTCTTCGGGCTTGAAACGGAGCTTCTGAAACGCTCCCCGCCAGATAACGGCATCCATGCGGGCCTTGTCGTCCTTCAGGCCAAAATAGCAATGGCCGGAGGAATGGGGTCCACGATACCCCGTAATCTCACCTCGTACGCGGACATGACCGAAGGTTTCCTCCACGGTGCGCTTCAACGCGAAGGAAATCTCGCTCACCGAGAATTCGTGAACATTGTTTGCGGTGGTTTCCGGAGGGGTCATCTCACTCTTGTGCTTCGATATGGGCGGCTGCGGTTATTTGCCGGAGCGGGCCCCCATGTTACAAGGGTGCCCTTCGCGCCCCAACCCTTTCCGGGCGGGCTGCGCAAGCCATTTCCAGGGGATGTACCCATGAATATTCTCGTCATCGGCTCTGGCGGCCGGGAACATGCCCTTTGCTGGGCCATCATGCAAAGCCCGCTTTGCAGCAAGCTCTATTGTGCGCCCGGAAATGGTGGAATTGCGCAAGTAGCAGAATGCGTGTCGCTCTCCGCACTGGATTTTGACGCCATCATCGCCTTTATCCGCGAGAAGAAGGTGGATTTCGTGGTGGTGGGCCCGGAAGACCCGCTGGTGCAGGGCCTTGTAGACCGGCTTGATGCCGAAGGTATTGCAAGCTTTGGTCCTTCTGCCGCTGCGGCGCAGCTTGAAGGTTCCAAGGGCTTCACGAAGGATCTCTGCGCCGAATATGGCATCCCCACCGCGGCCTATGGCCGCTTCGACAAGGCAGAGGCCGCAAAAGCCTTCATCGCCGAAAAAGGTGCGCCTATCGTCGTGAAGGCAGACGGGCTTGCGGCTGGCAAGGGCGTCATCATCGCCGCGACGGTGGATGAAGCAAATGCTGCGATTGACGATATCCTCGGCGGGCGCTTTGGCGCGGCCGGTGCGGAAGTCGTGGTGGAAGAGTTTCTTGAAGGAGAAGAAGCGAGTTTCTTTGCGCTCTGCGATGGCGCGCATGTGCTGCCCCTCGCCACCGCGCAGGACCATAAGCGCGTCTTCGACAATGATGAAGGGCCGAACACGGGCGGCATGGGCGCCTATTCACCCGCGCCGGTGATGACGGCAGCCCTTAATGAACGCGTGATACGCGAGATCATAGAGCCGACAGTGCGCGCGATGCGCGAACGCGGCACCCCGTTCAAGGGTGTGCTCTATGCCGGACTGATGATCACGGCAGAGGGACCGAAGCTCATTGAATATAATGCACGCTTCGGTGATCCGGAGACGCAGGTGCTGATGATGCGGCTCGATTGCGATGTGCTGCCGCTTCTGACGGCAAGCCATGACGGCACGCTCGACAAGGTCGAAGTCCGCTGGAAGAACGAAGTGGCGCTCACTGTTGTCATGGCAGCGGAAGGCTATCCGGATGACTACAAGAAAAACACGGAAATTCGCCGCCTTGTCGAAGCGGGTGCGGAAGAGGGTGTCCAGATTTTCCATGCGGGCACGAAAGCAGAGAGCGGGCGCGTTCTCTCCACCGGCGGCCGCGTGCTCAACGTGACGGCGACCGGCAAGACAACGGCGGATGCGCAGGCGCGCGCTTATCGCGCAGTCGACAAGATTGACTGGCCGGAAGGCTTCTGCCGTCGCGACATTGGCTACCGCGCCATTGCGCGGGAAAAGCAGACCGCGTGACAGAATCGAAAAGACGAAACGGGGAGTGAAAGATAATGAGCCAGGAACCGAGCCGTCAGGAGCAATTCTCCGGCACAAAGGAAGTAGCCGAGAGTCATAAATTCGATGCGAAGCGCCTTGAGCAATATATGCAGGCGCATGTTGAAGGCTTTGAAGGGCCTCTCACCGTATCGCAGTTCAAGGGCGGGCAGTCGAACCCGACCTATCAACTCACCACGCCGAAGCAGAAATATGTGCTGCGCCGCAAGCCGCCGGGGAAACTCCTTCCCTCCGCGCACGCGGTTGACCGGGAATACAAGGTCATCACCGCGCTGCACGCAACGGGCTTTCCCGCACCGCGCACTTTCTGCCTCTGCGAGGATGAAAGCATCATCGGCACCATGTTCTACATCATGGAAATGGTGGATGGCCGCGTGCTCTGGGAACCGCTCCTTCCCACACAGGACAAGGAAACGCGCTGGAAGATTTACGACTCGCTGAACGAAACCATGGCGCGGTTGCATATGGTGGATTACGAGAAGGCGGGGCTCGGCGATTTCGGCAAACCCGGCAATTATTTCGCGCGACAGATCTCTCGCTGGACGAAGCAATATCTTGCTTCGGAAACCGAGACGATTCCGGAAATGAACAAACTCATGGAGTGGCTGCCGGACAATGTCCCGCAGGATTCATCCACATCCATCGTTCATGGTGACTACCGCCTCGACAACACGATCCTTCACCCGACCGAGCCGAAGGTGATTGCGGTACTGGACTGGGAGCTTTCAACACTCGGGCACCCGCTTGGCGACTTTACCTACAGCCTGATGCAGTGGGTGATGCCGGGTCAGGGTACAGGCGGCGGAACAGGTTCCATCCGCACCGCGGATCTCAAACAGCTTGGCATTCCTTCGCTTGAAGAATATATCGCGATGTATTGCGAGCGGACCAACCGACCCGGCATCGACAACCTCGATTTCTATTTTTCGTATAATTTCTTCCGACTTGCCGGTATTCTGCAGGGAATCGCGGGGCGCGTGAGGGATGGAACGGCCTCCAGCGAGCACGCAAAGCAGATGGCGGCGAATGTTCGTCCGCTTGCGGAAGAGGCGTGGGCTTATGCCCAACGTGCGGGGGCACAGTAATTAAGAAAGTGAGTGGCGTATGAGTTCCTTGGAGATTTCCTCCTGGACCAGGCATGGCTTTGAGATCACTACTGACAAATCGAGGCTGGATCGCGAATCTATTCTGAAAATGCTCGGCGCTACCTATTGGGCGCGCGATGTGTCGAAGGAAGAACTCTGGACAAGCATCGAAAATTCGCGCGCTTATGGCCTTTATTCGCCTCAGGGTGAGCAGGCAGGCTTTGCGCGCATGGTGACGGATTACACTCGTTTCGCATGGATGAGCGATGTGTACATTCTTCCGATCCATCGGGGCGAAGGCCTGGGCAAATGGATTGTCGAGACAATCCTGAATGATCCGGCACTCGCAACGGTGCGACGGATCGTATTGTCCACAAACGACGCCCATTCGCTCTATCAGCGTTTCGGCTTCACTGCCATTGGCGATGATGCCGAAGAAGCGCGCATCACCATGCAGTTGAAGCGCTGAATCCCCATCACCAGCGAAATACTCAATAAAGAAACATCGGTGTGCCAAGCACTTTTGCGATGCGGGGACGATAAGTCTCCCTGTCGTAGAAGGCATCCACATCGACGCGCTTCTTGCCTTCCGTGCACAGCGATACGGGCACGGTTGCATAGTTTCCATCGCGTAACGATGTCATGAATCCGGTGTTGCCCGCAGCAATTTCCTGCACAGCCAGCGTACCAAACCCCTTCGCCACCATCTGATCGAGCGCATCGGGCGTGCCTGCCCTCATCAGATAGGCGAGTGACTGGGTGATGGTGTCGATGCCGGTGAGCCGCGTCAGCTCTTCACCAAGGTAATGGCCGATACCGCCAAGGCGCTGGCGGCCATATTCATCCGGTTGACCGTAA
>JBAYOU010000248.1:0-3665 GCA_041678065.1 Parvibaculum sp.
CATCCGCCGCCCGAAAATGCTCGGCTATCTGGCGGACTTTCCGCGCCTTAACCGACGGATGCATAATAAGAGCTTCATCGCTGACGGGCAGGCGACAATCATTGGCGGGCGCAACATAGGCGATGAATATTTCGACGCGCGTGACGATCAACTCTTCTCTGACCTTGATGTGCTGGCGGTCGGTCCTGTGGTTGATGATACGGCGCGCGATTTCGAGCGCTATTGGGCAAGTGCGTCTGCCTATCCGGCATCCCGCATCCTGCCCTCCGTTTCAGTGGACGAGCAGAGGGCACTGAGCCGCCGCGCCTCGCTTGTCGAACGCGATATAGCGGCGCGCCGATATATGGAAGCAATCAGCGCGCTGCCCTTCATCACGCAGCTCGTTGA
The DNA here is from genome assembly GCA_041678065.1 of Parvibaculum sp. Classification (GTDB taxonomy): domain Bacteria; phylum Pseudomonadota; class Alphaproteobacteria; order Parvibaculales; family Parvibaculaceae; genus Parvibaculum. The sequence continues at coordinate 388 of JBAYOU010000248.1, forward strand.
AGGGTCGCTCCCTTTTAGTTGGGCACCTGTTCGCTTGATAAGCGACGACCCCGCCAAGGGCATCGGCAAGGCGAGAGAAGACGGGATGCTGACGGCGGCGCTGCGCGAGGCCATCGGCGCGCCGGAGCGCGAGCTCTATCTCATCTCCGGCTATTTCGTACCAACAAGCACCGGTGTGGAAGCCTTCTCCGAACTTGCTGCGCGCGGGGTTGAGATCGCGATCTTCACCAACGCCTTCGAGGCCACGGATGTGTGGGTGGTTCATGCAGGTTACGCCGACCAGCGGAAGGCGCTACTGCAGGCTGGCATCCGGCTGTTTGAAATGCGGGGGCCGGGCGATGAAAACACACCTCGTCGCAAGCTGATTGGCGCGGGCTCTGGCAGCGGCGGCACAAGGGAAGGGCATGTGCTTCGTTCCAGCGCGACGACACTCCATGCCAAAACCTTCGTCGTGGACAGTGCACGGCTTTTTATCGGCTCATTCAATTTTGATCCGCGTTCGATGAATCTGAATACGGAGCTTGGTTTTGTCATCGAAAGTACGCAACTCGGGTGCATTGTTGCATGCACTTTCGAAACCGAAATTCCGGCTCGCGCCTATGAAGTCGTTCTGACTGAGGACAATGATCTTGCCTGGCGCGAGCAGCAGGCGGACGGCATTGTCATCCACACACGAGAACCGGGCACAACGCGCCTGCAGCGCCTTGGCATTCGCTTTCTGTCGCATATGCCGATCGAATGGCTGTTATGAATTGATGCAGTTCGCGAACCCGGCGTTTCACCTTGGCTGCTTCCCTGTTTCGTCCATTGATACGGCAGAACTTTATTGCGCTAGTATTCATTATCGTTCACGCCACGGGCCGGGTGATTGGCGGGTGCCGGTCACATGGCCGAGGAGACAACCAATGAGTCGCGATCACCCTACCTCCGGAAAATGCCCCGTCACCCACCTGACCACGGCGTTCGGCGCGCCTGTGCCGGAAAACCAGAACAGCCTGACCGCCGGTCCGCGGGGCCCGCTTCTTGCACAGGATGTCTGGCTGCAGGAAAAACTTGCAAATTTTGTGCGCGAAGTTATCCCCGAGCGCCGCATGCACGCAAAAGGCTCCGGCGCTTTCGGTACCTTCACCGTCACCAATGACATCACCCGCTACACACGGGCAAAAATATTCTCCGAGGTCGGAAAAAAGACGGAGATGTTTGCGCGCTTCACCACCGTTGCGGGTGAACGCGGCGCGGCGGATGCAGAGCGCGACATTCGCGGCTTTGCGCTGAAATTCTATACGGAAGAAGGTAATTGGGACATGGTTGGCAACAACACGCCCGTCTTCTTCATGCGCGATCCGCGCCAGTTTCCGGACCTCAACAAGGCCGTGAAGCGCGACCCCTACACCAATATGCGCAGCGCAACGAATAATTGGGACTTCTGGACGCTCCTGCCCGAAGCACTCCATCAGGTGACCATCGTGATGTCCGATCGCGGCATCCCGAAGAGCTATCGCCACATGCATGGTTTCGGCAGCCACACCTACAGCTTCTACAATGAGGCCGGTGAGCGCTTCTGGGTGAAATTCCATTTCCGCACGCAGCAGAAGATCGAAAACCTCACCGATGAGGAAGCGGCAAATCTTGCGGGCGCCGACAGAGAGTCACATCAGCGCGATCTTCACGGCGCCATTGAGCGCGGCGATTTCCCGAAATGGAAAATGTATGTGCAGATCATGCCGGAAGCGGACGCCGAGACATATCGCTTCCACCCGTTTGATCTCACCAAGGTCTGGTACAAGGAAGATTATCCGCTGATCGAGGTTGGCGAGTTCGAGCTGAACCGCAATCCGGAAAACTTTTTCATGGATGTGGAGCAGAGCGCGTTTGCGCCTTCCAATCTCGTGCCCGGCATCGGCGTCTCGCCGGACAAGATGCTGCAGGCGCGGCTTTTCAACTATGCAGATGCGCAGCGCTATCGCCTTGGCGTCAACTATCACCAGATTCCGGTGAATGCCGCCCGCTGCCCTGTCGCCAGCAATCATCGCGACGGACAGGGGCGAATGGATGGCAATTACGGCCGACGGCCTCATTATGAGCCGAACAGCTTCGGCCAGTGGCAACAGCAGCCCGACTATCGCGAGCCGCCGCTGCGCATTCGTGGTGATGCTGATTTCTGGAACTTCCGCGAGGATGATGACGACTACTTCACTCAGCCGCGCAAACTGTTCCAGCTCATGAGCCCGGCACAAAAGGAAGCGCTCTTCGGCAACACCGCCCGCGCAATGGGCGATGCGCCTGCCTTCATCAAGCAGCGCCACATCGACAACTGCACCCGCTGCGACCCCGCCTATGGCGCCGGCGTGGCAAAGGCGCTCGGTATGTCGGTGAAATCCCCGTCAGAACTGTCACCCGATCCCGAAGTCGTCGGCTGATAGCCCCACCTCAAACCAAAGCCCCGCCCGGCCCAACCGCGGCGGGGCTTTTGCGTAATGTGACATACGCACAGGGCATGAAGGACGGGTGCCAGAGCAGATCAGGTCGTTGGGAAAGGTAAGTGGCGCGCCCGGAACGATTCGAACGTCCGACCCTCAGATTCGTAGTCTGATGCTCTATCCAGCTGAGCTACGGGCGCATGCGCATCGTGAGGTCCCGAAGGGATGGGCAGGATTTCTGCCGCCTCGTCGAAGGCGGGGCCACTCATAAAGCGTTGAGGCCCTCATGGCAAGGGGGTGTTGGCAGGCAAAATTGCCCTGTTTTACTCTCGCCCTGCCCGCCCTTACGCGCCCTTATGCGAGGGCCGCCCCGCCATGCCGCTCGCGCCAGGAAATGGCACTGCCGAGCGTTTCTGCCTCATAGACCGCGCGGGCGACGGCGCGGGCGACGCAATCAGCCGCCAAAGCTCCCAGCACCGAAAGCGAACCATGTCGCGCCTCGCTGCCCAGAGGATAAGCGCCTGTGGCCACTACGAAAATCGTGTCGCCATCGACCGGCGCATGGACCGGACGGATGGCGCGAGCAAGCCCGTCCTGCGCCATGATGGCGATACGGCGCGCATCGGCGGGGCTTAAATCCGCATTCACGGCGACAACGCCGATGGTGGTATTGCCGCCGGGAGAGACATCCGCCTTGGAGCCTGCGAGCGGGTTAAGCGCGGCGAAATTGCCGCTTTCCGGCCAGCCAAGGCCGCCAAATTCACCCTCCATTTCGAAGGGAGCGGCCCAGAAGCGGTCTGTGCCGGGCATGACCACCGCGCCGAAAGGATTTGCCGCGATGAGCGCGCCAACGGCAAG
>JBAYOU010000249.1:0-3655 GCA_041678065.1 Parvibaculum sp.
GGTGCCGGGCCTTCATTTTGCGTGGCGTCCGGCAATGTGCTTTCAGCAACAGGTGCCATAGGTGCGGGGCCGCCGCGCAGCATTACATAGGCACCGGCAAGGAAAGCGAGCACAACGAAACTCGCCGCGACGCCCAGAATGAGCTTACGGCCCCGACCATCATTCTCATCCTGCACCGAGAAGCGGGCAGGGGCGGCGGTGAAACCGGTATTCGGTGCGGTCCCGTAATGGGGAGCATCCACCCGCTCAGCATGACCACCGGCGGCCGCCTGTGCGGCGCGACGAGCGGCTGCGAGGAAATCATTGGCAGCGCGTTCGCCAGCATTCTGCGCGGGCTCTACGGGGTCGGGCGGGATCACGCCATCATCAAGCTCGGCATGATCGAACGCGTCGCGTTTTTCCTCACCCTCATGCGCGGCAAAAGGCGGCGGGGTACTTTCTTCGTGGTGAAATTCTTCATGCCGCTCGCGGGCAGGCGCGTAAGGCGGCGGATCGATCTGTGTCTCACCATAAGGACCGCGCGCTTCGCTGCGGGCGTTGATATAGTCACCACGCGCAGGCGCGTCCCAATCGCCGGGGCCGAAAGCCGGGCCGAAATTACTGCCGATCGCACTCGGCATCATGGGCGGCGCGTCAAAGGCGGGCAGACCAAAAGGCCCCGCTGGCGGGAAGCCTGCCATGGGGCCGCCGACATTCACCTGAGGCGACAGGGCGGCCTTTGCCTTTACGGCTTTCGTTTCCTTCTCAAGCGTGTTGAGGCGGCTCGACATCCGCTCAATCATCGCCTGGAGCGATGTCAGCGTCTCGCGCTCGCGGCCTTCACTGGCGGAAAGATTTTCGCCGATCCCGGCAATGGCCTTTTCCACCGCCTGAGCGGCTTCCATTGTCAGCCGTTCATTATGTTCAAGCCGCTGCGCCATCTGTTCGAAGCGCGTGGCCAGCGCATCCGGCACTTCCGTGCGATGCGCACGGTCCAGATCCTCGATCTTGCGGGCAATGCTCGTTACCGAGTTCTCGAATGCCTTCACCGTTTCATCGGCGCGGGATTCCGAACGCTCAAGACGTTCCGCCATCTTGTCGAGATTGGTTTGCAGCCTCTCAATGACGGCGCGCTGATTATCCGCCTGCGACTTTTCCTCAATCGCACGCAGCGCGGCCTGCACCGCCTGCGGGCCAATGCTGCTTACCCCCTGCTCCATTTTTTCGAGACGGGTGGCAAGCTGCGTGAGGGTGGATTCAAGCGCTTGCGAGCGGCGCTTTGCCTCTTCGCGCTCCGCCTCAAGCTCGGCATTCTCGACGCGATGCGAGAGGGAGGCGAGCGTCTCGCGAATTTCGGCCAGTGTGCTGTCGGTGCGCTGCTCGGCCGTTTCAAGGTGATCGACAACCGCGTTCACGGCCTTTTCAAGCGTCTGGATTGTCCGCTGGTCTTCGGGGCGTAGGCCGCCACGGCCACCGCGCTCCAGCCGCTCGCCCAGCATCTGGAGTTTCCGCTCCAGCGGGTCGGCGGAGGGGGCGGAAGAATATCTCTCTTCCGGCTCATATCCGGGCTGGTCGAGGCGGGTGGCAAGCTGGCTCACTGTCTGCTCAAGCTTGCGCGTCATCTCGGCTGTGCGGCGCTCGGAATTATCGACACGCTGGACGAGTTCCCGCACCGCTTGCGCGACCGGATCAAGGTCAGCCGCCGGACCGGGCAATGAGGTCTGGGAAGATGTCCGTTCCGGGGGCGAGTACCGGGTCTCCATGGCAGAAGGCTCCTGTCGGCCTACTTCGTCGGTACCGGATTCCATGATGACCTGATTGAGCCAGGTGCCCAAGGTCACGCCAGCGCGCCTGGCGGCCTGCTTCGCCGCTTCGCGCGCCTCAGGCTCTATGCCCTTGACGCTCCATGGAACCCCCGATCGCATCCGAATCACTATGCCCGTTAACCCTTTGGGCCAGTATAAACCGCGCTATATGGTATTTCTCAACGCTGTCTGACCCATAATCTTGTTATTATTGGTCATTATTGCGGTGTTGACCGTCACGGGGCGCAAGAGCCGATCCGGCAAAGCCAATAAAACGGCAATGTCGGTAAACACCGCGTTAATTCCGGCCCTGCCGCAACGTGATTTCGGAGCGTTTTCAGGGTACAGGGTGATTATTGCGGAGATTGAGCGCCGCGACGTCGCTCCAGCGCGACCAGCCCCGCGCTTTCGCCAGATAAGCGTCATGCGACGCAGCGATGCGAGCCGCAAGATCGCTCGTCGCGGCGAGCTCCGAAAGTACCTCTTTCGAGATTTTCGCCATGGCGGCGGCCACGGGCTCAGGCCATTCCCGCATTTCAGTTCCACTCTCTGCCAGCATCCGGGTGGATGCCTCGATATTGTGGAAGGTGAAGTCCGCAATCGTCTCGGTTGCGCTCGCCAGTGCCGCGCCGCGCACGATTTCCTGAAGGTCGGACGGCAGGGTCTCGAAGGCCTTCTTGTTGACGATCAGTTCCAGCGCTGGCCCCAATTCATGAAAGGCAGGCAGATAGTAATATTTCGCCACTCGGTCGAGGCCGAAGGCGAGGTCATTCCACGGGCCCACCCATTCGGCAGCGTCAATCGTGCCGTTTTGCATGGAAGAGAATATCTCGCCCGGAGGTGTCAGTACGACGCTGGCTCCCAGACGACGCATCACCTCACCGCCAAGCCCCGCGACGCGAAATTTGAGACCCTTCAGATCATCCAGCGAACGGATTTCACGGTTGAACCAGCCGCCCGCCTGCACGCCGCTCGATCCGGCATAGAAGGGCAGCACGCCGAAAGGCGCATAGGCCTCCTCCCAGAGCGCCTGCCCGCCGCCAAATTGCAGCCAGCCCGCCATTTCCCACGCCATCAGGCCGAAGGGAACGCCAGTGAAATAATGGAAGACGGGGTTCTTGCCCTGCCAGTAATAGGGTGTGCCATGCCCCATATGGCAGACACCCTGCGAAACGGCGTCGAAGACTTCGAAGGGGGGCACCATTTCGCCCGCGCCGAAAAGCTTCACGGTGATCCGTCCGCCCGACATGGCTGTGATGCGGTCCGCGAGGCGCTGCGCATTGATGCCGACACCGGGCGCGCCATTCGGCCAGCTTGTCGCCATGCGCCACTGATAGGTGGTATCGCCGCGAGCAGATGTTGCGAGGGCGGGCATGGCAATCGCACCAGCCGCCACACCCAGAAATTCCCTGCGTTTCATCTTCTGTGCCCCGTCTCAGACCCGGTTGAATCGGTGAGGGGCGAGCATGTCACCTGCTGCCCCTTCTAGGCAACGTTCTGACGAGGGAAGGAAGTCAGGAACCGGAAAAGACCTGTACGACAATGAACTTCTGTCCACTGCGCGCAATGCCAATGCCGCTCCGCGTCATATCGGGGGATTGCATGTTCTTGCGGTGGGCGGGGCTTATAGCCCATTTGTCCACCAGCGCCTTTGCCAGCGCCTCGTCGCTCATTGAGGCATAGGTCTGCCCCTCAACCATCTGGATATTCTCCGCAACCTTCCCCTTGAAGGCCGGAGAGGCGACAAGCACCCGCTCGCGTGGACCCTGCCCCTCGGGATTGTGGTGGCCGTAAAAGCCGCGAAGCTGCATGTCCGCCGCATGGACGCTTGCCGCGCGCTGCAAGGTCCCGTCATTTGAGAGCGGCGCAAC
>JBAYOU010000250.1:0-3652 GCA_041678065.1 Parvibaculum sp.
CGGGAAATCTTCCTTGATGCGCTTTGCAAGCGTTGCCTGATCCCGCGCCGTTGTACGCTGGTTCTTATCGGGCAGGCCGGAAGCATTCTTGTAGGTTGTTTTGCTCATGCCGAGCGCGCGGGCTTTCTTCGTCATCTGCACGGCGAAGGCATCTTCGGTGCCAGCGATGAAGGCACCGGTAGCAGATGCCACGTCATTGGCGGAGCGGGTAATGAGGGCGAGGATCGCTTCCTCGACCGTAAGCGTTTCACCTGCACGCAGGCCAAGCTTGGATGGCGGCATGCCCGCGCCTTTCGGCGTCATCTTCACGCGCGACTTGAGGGAGATTTCACCTGCCTCCAGCTTCTCGAAGAGAAGATAGAGGGTCATCACCTTGGTCAGTGAGGCGGGGTAGCGATATTCGTCAGCATTCCGGGAATAGAGAACTTTGCCGGTATGCGCGTCCATGACCAGCGCGGCGGATTTAGCGGATGCCGCAGCCGGAGCGGGGAGGGCAAAAGCGAGGATCGCAAGGCATATCGCCAGCGCGGCACATGAAGCACCCCGCCCGAGAGTGAAGGAGGTGCGCGCAAAACTCGTGAGCGCAGGTCCCTGCATACGCCTAAACCCCTCTTGCCAGCGCGCCCTGCCGATGCGCGCGACCCCGAAACTTATCCCCAAATCACTGTAATCAAAGAACTACAGTTTGCGAAGAGCCTTGGGGCCCGAAATGGCGAAAAAACTCAAGTATCCCCGGCATTTGGACACGATTCGCAGGATATCGGCGTGAGTATTACCAAAATATTAACATGGTTAATGAATGTTAAACCTTGCAGGCGCAGCGCGCGTGGCCCAACTGCGGATACAGGGAAGCTATTCTTGAAGTCGCTACCGACCTCGCCCCAGGCTGAGCGAATCCGGCTAGAATGCGGGCGGTCTTTGAATTTTGATAGGTTTACCTATCTATATGGTCAGCGGCCGGGTAACCGGCCGGCAGTGAGAAGTGAGCAGGAACGGGGATGTCGGACGAGAGGCGGCGCGGTGATGATGAGGACGGCGGAGTGAGTACCGGCGTCATCACGAAGACGAAGCCGAAAACCAAGAAACCCTCCCTCTACAAGGTTTTGCTTCTGAATGATGACTATACACCGATGGAGTTCGTCATTCACATTCTGGAGCAGTTCTTCAACAAGGGGCGGGAGGAAGCGACAGTAATCATGCTCCATGTACATCAGCATGGTGTGGGTGTTTGCGGCCTCTACACATATGAGGTGGCAGAAACCAAGGTGACGCAGGTCATGGATTTCGCGAGGCAGCACCAGCATCCGCTGCAATGTACGATGGAAAGAGAGTAGTTGCGCGTTCAAGCTGTATAGTGGTCAAGCAGCAGAAGGGAAGGTTCGCACGTGCCGACGTTTTCACGCAGTCTCGAAGAGGGCCTTCACCGCGCATTGGCGCTCGCCAATGAGCGCCATCACGAATATGCGACGCTGGAACATCTGCTTCTCGCGTTGATGGATGATCAGGACGCCGCAGCCGTGATGCGGGCCTGTAATGTCGATATGGACCTGCTTCGTCAGCAGCTCGTCAATTACATCGACAATGAGCTTTCCAGCCTTGTCGTGGATAATGGCGAGGATTCCAAACCCACAGCCGGTTTCCAGCGCGTGATCCAGCGCGCGGTCATTCACGTCCAGTCTTCCGGTCGGGAAGAGGTCACGGGCGCGAATGTGCTTGTTGCCATGTTCGCCGAGCGCGAAAGCCATGCCGCCTATTTCCTGCAGGAGCAGGATATGACGCGCTATGACGCCGTGAACTACATCAGCCACGGCATTGCCAAGCGCAGCGACATGAGCGAGACGCGGCCCGTGCGCGGGGCGCATGAAGAAGCAGAGACGGGCAGCAATAGCGAGCGCGGCACCAAGGGCCGCACAACCGAGGCGCTCGACAATTACTGCGTGAACCTCAACGAGAAGGCGAAGCAGGGCAAGATCGATCCGCTGATCGGTCGTGAGCGCGAGGTTGAGCGCACGATCCAGATCCTTTGCCGCCGCTCGAAGAACAACCCGCTCTTTGTGGGCGATCCGGGCGTTGGCAAGACGGCGATTGCCGAAGGACTTGCGCTGCGCATCGTCAAGGGCGAGGTGCCGGAAGTTCTGAAGGATGCCACCATCTTCTCGCTCGATATGGGCACGCTGCTTGCCGGTACGCGCTATCGCGGCGACTTTGAAGAGCGCATCAAAGCGGTCATCAAGGAGATCGAGGCATATCCGGGCGCGGTCATGTTCATTGACGAAATCCACACCGTTATCGGCGCTGGCGCGACTAGCGGTGGTGCGATGGATGCGTCGAACCTGCTGAAGCCTGCGCTTGCCAGCGGCTCGATCCGTTGCATCGGCTCGACCACCTACAAGGAATATCGCCAGCATTTCGAGAAGGACCGTGCCCTTGTGCGGCGCTTCCAGAAGATTGATGTGGCAGAGCCTTCCGTTCCCGACACGATCAAGATTCTCAAGGGGCTCAAGCCCTATTTCGAGGATTTCCACAAGGTCCGCTACACCAATGATGCGGTGAAGGCGGCGGTGGAGCTTTCGTCGAAATACATGCATGACAGAAAGCTGCCCGACAAGGCGATCGACGTGATCGACGAAGCGGGTGCTTCGCAGATGCTGCTGCCGGAATCGCGCCGCAAAAAGACCATTGGTGTCGGCGAGATCGAGGCTGTCATCTCGACCATGGCGCGTATCCCGCCGAAGTCGGTGTCGAAGACAGACACCGAGAAGCTGAAGGATCTCGATACCGAGTTGAAGCGCGTAGTGTTCGGTCAGGATGCGGCTATTGATGCGCTTGCTGCATCGATCAAGCTTGCGCGGGCGGGTCTGCGAGAAGCGGAGAAGCCCATTGGCTGCTATCTCTTCTCCGGTCCTACTGGCGTTGGCAAGACGGAAGTCGCGCGCCAGCTCGCCTCAATTCTCGGCGTCGAAATGCTGCGTTTCGACATGTCGGAATATATGGAACGGCACACGGTTTCGCGTCTCATCGGCGCGCCGCCCGGCTATGTCGGTTTCGATCAGGGCGGGTTGTTGACGGATGGTGTGGACCAGCATCCGCATTGCGTGCTGCTTCTGGACGAAATCGAAAAGGCGCATCCGGACCTCTTCAACATTCTGTTGCAGGTCATGGATCACGGCAAGCTGACCGACCATAACGGCAAGAAGATCGACTTCCGCAATGTCGTACTTATCATGACGACAAATGCGGGCGCTGCCGATATGGCAAAGCCGACAATCGGCTTCTCGCAGAAGAAGCGCGTCGGGGATGATGAGGATGCCATCAAGCGGCTCTTCACGCCGGAGTTCCGCAACCGGCTTGATGCGGTGATCCCCTTCGGTCATCTGCCGCAGGGGGTTATCGCGCAGGTTGTCGAGAAGTTCGTGCTCCAGCTTGAAGCACAGCTTGCCGACCGGAACGTCACCATCGAGCTTACGCCGGACGCAAACACGTGGCTCACCGAGCGCGGCTATGATGAGCAGATGGGTGCGCGGCCGCTTGCCCGCGTCATTCAGGAGAGCATCAAGAAGCCGCTCGCGGATGAGGTGCTTTTTGGGCGTCTGCTGAAGGGCGGGCATGTGCTGGTGAAGGTTAAGGACGATACGCTTGTCTTCGACATTGA
>JBAYOU010000251.1:0-3640 GCA_041678065.1 Parvibaculum sp.
AATTATGACGCCGCCGCGACCATCCGCCTAATCGGCAATTGTCGCAGGTTCGGTACCTGTGAGTGCAGCTTCCGCCGCCTCCTCAACAGGCGGCTTCGGCAGAGAAGCCGCCAGGGCTTCCACATCGAGCGACTTGCCCGTGAGAACAAGGGTCGGCGGACCAGCAAGACCAAGCGAGGTGCCATCAAGCAGAATTTCGAAGGCGCTCGCATCCCGCGCGACGAGGATGACCCCCGGCACGCGTGGCGCGCGGTAGCTGTCGCCCGCCCTCAGCGTCTGTTCGATAAGAACACGGCCTTCGCCATCCTCGATACGAACCCAGGCGCCATCACGGCGCGCGCGAACGACCACGCGGCCATCCACATTTTCAGCGCCATAAGGCGTGCCATCGGGCAGCGGCGGCAGAACGGGCGCCGCTTCTTCCTGCGGCAGCATAGCGATTTCGGCTTCTGCGGCGGCTTCCGCTTCAAGCGCGGTTGCAGCATCCGTGACCGGCACCGGCTCATAAACCGCTTCCGGTGACACGTCGCTCGCGAGCCCCACCGGAGCAAGCTGCGTGAACGGAGCCTGCGCAACACTTTCCGGCGCTGCCGGAACCATGCCATCGCGCGGCGTGGCGGCAGAGGCGCTGTCGCCACGAATGGCCGTTGACGAGGGCACGGCCTGTTCCGCGCTCTCCGTAACGCGGGCGGCCATCATCTCGTCGGTCGATTTTGTGAGAAGCCAGCCGCCATAAATGCCCGCTGCAACCACAAGCGCCACGATCAGCGCAGTACCGCGCGGCAGGCGGCGCTCTTCCTCGGCATTGCCATCAGGGAAATGGAGATCGCCTGCGCTTGCCGCCTCTTCGCAGTCGAGCTCCGCCTTGTAGCGCTCAACGACATGGCGGCTGTCGAGGCCCAGATATTCCGCATAAGAACGAACAAAACCCACCGCATAGGCCCGCGCAGGGAGCGCGTCGTAACGGCTCTCTTCCAGCGCTTCGAGCTGATCGCGGCGGATGCGCAGCGACTGCGCGATGCTGCGAATATCCTCGCCCCGGCGCAAACGCGCGGCGCGCAGTTCCGCACCCACGGATTCTGCCTCAAGCGGCACTTCGTTGGTTATATCTCTGAGATGCAGTCGGCGGCGGGGTTCCGACCCGTTGTCCCCCGTCGGAAGCATGGTGACTTTGTTCATCTATCCGGGCTCTTCCCGAGTTGAGCCATCTCAATATCTGCGGGGTCCCAGACCCCGCAGGACCGCCATGGGCACTTGCTTTCAGCCAGCCCTACCCCCGGCACAGCCGAAAGCGCACCAACACCCAATTGCAATCGATAGTCGAGAATAGAACAAATCTATTGACAAATCGCAACCGGAGATTGACCCAACTCCATGATCCCGAGCAGGTTTTTTCATGATTGCGAAAGAGATGGATGCGATCTGAACCGAACTTGATCCATTCGGCTCGACATCTCTCTGTCAGACGATAACGCCATGCTCTTCGGCGAAGGCGGCAAGCTGCTCGCGCACGCTGCGCTCCGGCACGCCATAAAGCCCTTCCATGAAGGCCGAGAGCTTTCTTGTATCGACCGAGCGGAGCATCATCTTGACCGGCCCGATTGCCGCCGGAGACATGGAAATCCGCCGCAGGCCCAACCCAACCAGCGCCATCGCCTCAAGCGGCCTGCCCGACATTTCGCCACAAAGCGTCAGCGGTGTTTTGTGCTCCTGGCATTTCACCACGATATGCCGCAGGAAGCTCAGCACAGCCGGGCTCAGCACATCATAACGCGACGCCACGCGCGGATTGCCCCGGTCGGTCGCAAAGAGGAACTGCAGAAGATCATTCGAGCCGATCGAGACGAAATCGACCCTTGGCAGCAATGTATCAAGCTGCCAGGCCAGCGCGGGCACTTCGAGCATGGTGCCGATTTCAAGATGCGCCGGGCGCTCCTTGCCGAACTTGTCGAGCCGCGCGAGTTCCTTGTCCACCAGCGCCCGCGCGCGATCATATTCGGCGACTTCCGCCACCATGGGAAACATGACCCGCAAAGACCGCCCCGCCGCCGCCGTCAGCAGCGCCCTGACCTGGTGGCGCAGCAGCGCCGGCCGGTCGAGACTGATGCGAATGGCGCGCCAGCCAAGTGCGGGATTTTCCTCCTTGAGCGCGGCCAGGTTCATGTAAGGCAGCATCTTGTCACCGCCAATATCAAGCGTGCGAAACACGGCCGGCTTGTCGTCTGCCGCATCAAGAACGGCGCTGTAAAGCTCGATCTGGTCGCGCAGCGACGGCAATGTGGAAGCGATCATGAATTGAAGCTCGGTGCGGAAAAGGCCAATACCCTCTGCGCCCGCTTCGCTCAGATGCGGCAAATCAACCTGCAGACCAGCATTCACATAAAGATCGATCTTTTCGCCGTCGAGCGTGACGCTCGGCTCCCCACGCAGGGCCTTGTACTGCTCCTGCTTGCGGGCACGAAAGCGAGCCTTCTCCGAATAGGAAGCGATCACTTCCTGCGACGGGCGCAGATAGACCTCACCCGTATCGCCATCGACGATGATCGCATCGCCCGGCTCGACATGCTCGAGAATGTCTTCCGCCCGACCGACCGTCGCGATGCCAAAGGCGCGCGCGACTATGGAGACATGCGCATTGGGCGCACCTTCCTCCAGCACAAGGCCGCGAAGGCGGTCCTTGTCATAGTCGAGAAGTTCGGCAGGCCCCATATTGCGGGCAATGACGATGGCATCATTCGGCAGATTGGCCGAGAGAGAGGCAAGCGTCACGCCGGTAAGCTGGCGGAGCAGCCGATTCGCGAGATCGTCGAAATCATGCAGCCGATCGCGAAGATAAGGGTCAGCCGCCCGCTGTAACCGGGCACGCGTGTCGTTCTGCACGCGCTCGACTGCCGCTTCCGCAGTAAGACCCGTCCGCACCGCCTCCAGCATCCGCTGAAGCCAGCCGCGATCATTTGCAAACATGCGATAGGTCTGAAGCACCTCGCGATGCTCGCCGGCATGGCTGAGATCTTCCGTCTCCAGCATGTCGTCGATGGAGCCCCGCAGCGCATAGACCGCCTGCTCGAGCCTGTTCAATTCGAGTTCGGTATCTTCCGCGATGAGCTTCGTCACATAGACACGCGGCTCATGCAGAACCGCATGGCCAAGTGCAATGCCTTCCGTGAAGGAGGTACCGACGATGTGGTGCGACCGCGTCTGCTTGAGACCCACTTCATATTGCGTCTCGCCAACAAGGTCTGCTGCAACAATGACTTCCGCCAGCACCATCGCGACGGTCTGGAGCGCCTCGACTTCTTCTTCCGTATAATGACGTTTCGTGCGGTTCTGAACGACAAGAACGCCTACAACCTTGCCACTCCGCAGGATCGGCACGCCCATCAGCGATTTGTAGATTTCTTCGCCCGTCTCCGGCCGGTAGGCAAAGCCCGGATGGGACTGCGCATCAGCAAGATTGAGCGGGCGAGCATGGGCAGCGATGTCACCGACAAGACCTTCACCCACACGCAGGCGCGTTGTGTGGACGGCAGAGGGCTTAAGACCCTCGGTTGCGAACAGCTCCAGCTCGCGCGCGCTGTTCATAAGATATACGGAGCACACTTCCGCCACCATATTGGCAGCGATCAGCACGACAATTTTA
>JBAYOU010000252.1:0-3635 GCA_041678065.1 Parvibaculum sp.
GTCGGAAACGATGCCAAGCACCGGATCGGTGATCATGTCCCAGAGCCGGGCGAACATGAAGATCGTGCCAACAAGCGTCAGGCCAAGTCCCATTGTGCCTGCATAGAAGGGCGGCAGATGAACGGCGAGCGGAAGCCCCATGGCGGCCACGGGAGCGGCGGGCAAGGCGAAAGCAAAAAGCGTCCAGCGCGAAAGGGGCTGGCGGGTCGAAGCACCTGCCGGGCCTGAAACGGCCGCATCGTTCATAGGGGGTCCTCCTCCGAGGGCTGCCACAGGCTCTTTATCGGCCCACTTCCAACCCTGTCCTGACAATGCGTCAATTATGACCGACGAAGCCCCAAACCACCAAGGGGCAACCGGTGGTCAAATTTCACAATTTCGTATGCGCGACGTGATTGATAGCTGGACCCGACGGGTAATCTGACACTGTTATCAGTCGGCAGATACAGGTTCCCGCCTCGGCGCCGATAGAATACGCCGCAACATCGGCTCGAAAAAATCGAGCGGCAGGGACCGATAGTCAGGGTCGAAAGCGGGAGCATCATACCGAGCGCAGAATTCAGCGGTCCGCTGATAGCGAGGATCATTGATGAAGCGATCCCGAGCGTTCCGATCCATCCCGATATAATGGAAAAAATAGTAACCCTGGAAGATGCCGTGATTGGCAACCATCCAGTGGTTTTCCGCGCTGACAAACGGCTTGAGGATCGCCGCCGCGATATCAGGATGATTATAACTTCCAAGGGTGTCGCCAATATCATGCAGCAATGCACAAATGACATATTCCTCATCACGCCCATCACGATATGCGCGCGTCGCCGTCTGAAGGCTGTGCGTCAGGCGGTCAACAATGAAGCCGCCATAATCACCATCAAGCAACCTCAGATGATCGAGCACGCGGTCGGGCAATCCCGCCGCGAAAGGCAGGAACTGCGCCGCAATACGCGACCAGTCTTCCTGCGTACCCTGCGCCATGTCAGTGAAGGTCGCACGAGGATGCTCTTCGGGGCGGGACATGCTTTTTCTCCTTTATGTATTGAAATTCGGCAACGCTCCGCCTTCAGGTGCGGAAGGAAGGATCAAGTCGTTCCATCTTGCGGATCACCGCAGGCCAGATGCGATCCGATCCGCTACTGCCCAGCGTCTGCCTCACCTGCTCCCCGATCCCGCGGAGAATGTGGTCAGGTATCTCGATAAGTTCCGTCCCTCCAGCCTGCGCCATCACCTGAACCTCGCAGGCCCGCTGCAGCGTGAACATCGCAAGGAAAGCGTCCGCCACGCTTCGTCCACACGTAAGCAGCCCGTGATTCTCGAGGATCATCATCTTCTTGCGGCCAAGATCGGCTTGCAGCCTTGGCTTTTCTTCTTCCTCCAGCGCCACCCCCTCATAAGGATGGTAGGCAATCGAAGCGAGTGCATAGAGCGCCGTTTGCGTAACAGGTCGAAGCCCGCCCTTCTGGCAGGAAACAGCGACACCTTCCGGCGTATGCAGATGAATGACGCAATGCGCGTCTTCGCGCGCAGCGTGAACCGCACTATGAATGGTGAAACCTGCCGGGATGACATCAAATGGTGACTCCATAACCTTGTTGCCGTGAATATCGAGCTTCACAAGATTTGAGGCGGTCACCTCCTCAAACATCATTCCATAGGGGTTGAGAAGGAAATGCCCGTCTGGCCCCGGCACTCGCGCCGAAATATGTGTGAACACGAGATCGTCCCAACCCAGATAGGCGATCATCCTGTAGCACGCCGCCAGATCCACGCGGAGCGCCCATTCCTCAGCACTCATGCCTTCTCGCCCCGCCATCTCGCCTATGGCCGTCATTGTCATGTCGCCTGCTCCCGTTTCTCATGCTCTGCGATGGAGGCAGACTAGCCAGGAACCGGACAATCAATTGTCGCCACCTTGACAATTAGAGGTGATTTCCTGATCTTGGCGCATGCACATAAATGCAATGCGCCACATGCTTTCCCGTTCAGAATGGTTTGGGAGCCTCCCCGCCTCGCTCGCTGAGGCCATTCTCATGGAAGGCCGCCTCAAGCGAGCAAAGAACCAGCCGATCTACCTGACCGGCGATCAGCCAAATGGTCTTTTCGCCGTCCTTTCAGGTGAGGTGCGCATCACGCAGCATTCGGATGATGGACGGATTGTCCATCTCAACACTGTCACGCCCGGCGGCTGGTTCGGCGAATCCTCCATGCTCGATGACGGCCCACGCTTCTCGGATGCCTTCGCGGCGGGGGACACACGCTTGTTCTGCATAGGCACCGACGCCTTCAAGCGGCTGACGAGAGCGGACAGAGAAACTTACGTCTGGTTCACCCGCCTTCTTTGCGAGCACTACCGCATCGCCATAAGTCATATTGTGAGTTCTGCAACGCTGCCTGTCAGGACACGCCTCGCCCAGCGCCTGCTCTATTTCGCGCGTCTCGAGGGCCAGTCGCGGCCCGGCAGCCGCCATGTTGAATTTCACCTTTCGCAGGAAAGCCTTGCCTCCACGGTGGGCATTTCGCGGCAGACACTGAACGGCCTCCTGAAGTCACTGGAAGCTGAAGGGCTGATCAAGACCGGCTATGGCCGAATTATGCTGATACGTCCCGCCGCCATCGCAAAGCTCGCGCAGGAAAAGGAACCGCTTATGCGGGCACCCGTCGCGCAGCGCACATAAGGGGCTCCGCCTGCCCCCTTGCCCTTCCGGCCCTGCCCCTTTAGTTTGCGCTCAATCCCCGGACTACGGAGTACGAGACATGGCGGGCGGCAAGACACCGAAATTCTGCAACGAGGCGGGCGTTCGCGAGATCCGCATCGGCGTGAAGGAGTTCGAGTGCATTGGTGCAGCCCCGCCCTTCGACCACCCGCATGTCTTTCTCGACATGGGCCGGGATACGGAGATCATCTGCGGCTATTGCTCAACGCTCTACAGCTTTGATCCCGCGCTGAAGGTAGATGAAAGCGTGCCCGCCGAGGCGCTTTATTCCGAACCCCGTCACGCCGTCGCCGGCCACGGCTGATTCCCGCTCATTTGCTGATGATGGCAACGGTCGGACTTTGACGCCCGCCCGAATGGAATGGTGGCCCCTGCGGGACTCATATATTCCTGTAATTTCAAAACCTTAGATGAAAGGGGCGACCAAAATCCGCCTGCGGATTTCCGCCGTTTTTTGAGTGCAATGGTCGCACTTTCCAAGCAGTAACATTTTATTGAAACGCCACGTTAACCGCCCGAACGGCAGCATTGAAAATCAAAATTCCGCCATTGGAGGAAGGAACGATGTCCCCAATCCTTAATTTGATCTGGTTTCTGTTCGGTGGCCTCTTTATGGCGTTCTGCTGGCTGCTTGCCGCCATCGTCATGGCCATAACGGTCATTGGCCTGCCATGGGCACGGGCCTGCCTAAGTCTGGCCTCGCTGGCCCTCTGGCCGTTTGGCAGAGAGGCCGTTAGTCGCGATCTACTCTACGACAGGAAAGACATCGGGACGAGCGGGCTCGGCGTTGTTGGCAACGTCATCTGGTTCGTGCTCGCTGGTGCCTGGCTTGCGCTGGGCCACGTCTTCGCGGCCGTTTTTTCGGCGCTGACCATTATTGGGATTCCTTTTGCCATTCCCCATCTGAAGTTGGCCAGCATTGCA
>JBAYOU010000253.1:0-3633 GCA_041678065.1 Parvibaculum sp.
ACCATTGCAGGCGAGGCGCTGGCCTTGTCGCGCTTTGCGGGCAAGCCCATCCTCATCGTCAATACGGCAAGCCGCTGCGGCTTCACGCCTCAATATCGCGAGCTGCAAGGTCTGTGGGAGCGGTATCGCGCGCGTGGCCTCGGCGTGATTGGCGTACCGTCAAATGATTTTGGGGCGCAGGAGCCGGGTACGGAAGAAGAGATCGCGGCCTTTTGTGAGGTGAATTATTCCGTGACCTTCCCCCTCACGGTGAAGCTTCAGGTGGTGGGAACGGAAGCTCATCCTTTCTATCGTTGGGTGAGCGAGGTCGCGGGCGAGGATGCGCGACCGCGCTGGAATTTCCACAAATATCTGATCGGCCCGGATGGCAGTCTTGTAAACATCTATCCAAGCAAGGTGAGCCCGCTGGATAAAGTACTGCTCGACGAGATCGAGCGGTTGCTTGGTTGAGAGGATAGCCGGAGCGCCGTGAGGTTCCGTCATTGCGAGCGAAGCAATCCAGAGCCGTGCGCACTGAGTTTGCCGCCCTGGATGGCTGGGTCAAGCCCGGCCATGACGAGCGGGAGAGGAACGGTTTCAGAAGTCTCCCCAACAAAAAACAAAACCGTCATTGCCGGTCCTGACCCGGCAATCCAGCTCCTTGCTCTCAAAGCATCACACAAAGAAAGATGTCACCCCGGCTTGCAACGGGGTGACAATCGCAACGAACAAAAAAAGGCCCGGTGCTACCACCGGGCCTTCCTTGTGCAGACAAACTGACAATCAGCTCGTGGTGAGCGGCATCAGGCGGATTTCGACTCGGCGGTTCTGCTCGCGGCCTTCCGGTGTATCATTCGTGGCGATGGGCTGGGTCAGGCCCGCACCCACCACATAGAAGCGGCGGCCATCAAGCCCCTGGCCGATGAGATAGCTCGCCACGCTCTGCGCGCGCCTCTGTGACAATTCGAGATTGTACTGCGCCGAACCCGTGGAGTCGGTGTGGCCGGTCACGTCCACCAGCGTCTTGTCATATTCCTTGAGGACGATGGCGACCGAGTTCAGCACTTCATAGAAGCGCGCATTCACGTCAGACGAGTTCGTCGCGAAGGTGACATTGCCCGGCATGTTGAGAATGATGTCATTGCCAACGCGCGTCACGCTCACGCCCGAGGCGCGCAGGCGCTTGGTAAGCTCCGCCTGCTGCTGGTCCATGTAGTAGCCAACGCCGCCGCCCGCCAGCGCGCCCACGCCCGCACCGATCAGCGCGCGTTCACGGCGGTCCTTGGCATCGCCCTTGCCGATCAGCCCGCCCGCAAGCGCGCCGCCAACCGCGCCAATCAGCGCGCCATAAGTGGCCGAGCTTGTCTTCTGCTCGCCTGTATAGGGGTCCTGCGTCGTGCAGGCGGCAAGGCCAAAGCTCGCGCAAACTGCCAGCACCGCGAATTTCTTCATCAGCATGTCTTGCTCCGATTGATGTTGCCCGATCAAATTGCGAGAGACGGAACGAGAGTACTCCATCTGTGGTTTCGCCATTCGATGGTGTATGAAGACCCCATACCCCATTGGTCCGCACAGAGCCTAGCAAAGGCTGCGCCGGGCGAGAACGGGATTCCGGATAAAAAAGCAAATTGGCCGGGTACTGCCCAAAATCAGGGGGCGCGAAGGCAGAAAAAGGGAGGTTCGCCATGAGCTTGTTTGATCTGACAGGCAAGGTCGCCATTGTTACCGGCTCCACACGCGGTATCGGGGAGGCCATTGTTCACCGCATGGCCGAGCATGGGGCAAAGGTTGTGGTGTCGAGCCGCAAGGCCGATTCTTGCGACAAGGTGGCGGCAGAAATCAACGCAAAGCACCCGGACAGTGCCATCGCCGTGCCCTGCAATATCTCCGACAAGGGCGACCTTCAGCGCCTCGTGGATACCACGATGAAGAAATGGGGTCGGGTGGACAGCCTTGTCTGCAATGCAGCGGTGAACCCGTTTTTCGGCCCCTCAAAGGACCTGCCGGATGATGCCTTCGACAAGATCATGGGTGCCAATATCAAGTCGAATCACTGGCTTGCCCATATGGTCCTGCCACAGATGGTTGAGCGGAAGGATGGCTCCATCACCATCATCTCCTCGATTGGTGGCCTGCGCGGCTCGCCCATCATCGGTGCCTACTGCGTGTCGAAGGCCGCCGATATGCAGCTCGCCCGCAACCTGGCCGTTGAATATGGCTCGCACAATGTCCGCGTGAACTGCATCGCGCCGGGCCTCATCAAGACCTATTTTGCCAAGGCGTTGTGGGACAATCCCGAAATTCTGGAGCGCTCCACCGCTGGCGCGCCGCTGAAGCGCATCGGCATGCCGGATGAAATCGCGGGCGCGGCGGTCTTCCTTGCAAGCCCGGCGGGTGCCTTCATGACCGGCCAGACCATGGTGATCGATGGCGGTGCGACCGCCGCCTGATGGTCCGCGCGAAGGCGCATGTGATTTCTGCCCTTGATCACGGTCGGGTGGGCAACCATCTGCTTTCCGGATCAAGGGCGGAATAGTTTTTGGGGGGGAAGAGATCTTGAAATCAGTTGTCATCACAGGCGTTTCCACCGGCATCGGCAATGCGGCAGCGCGCGTGCTCGCGCAAAAAGGCTTCCGTGTCTTCGGCTCCGTCCGCAAGGAGGCGGATGCGGAAGGCCTGAAGCGGGATCTCGGTGACCGTTTCATCCCCCTTATTTTCGATGTGACGGATGAAGCAGGCATTGCCAGAGGTGCGGCTCAGGTACGGGACGCGCTGGGCGGCGAGACGCTTGCCGGTCTCGTCAATAATGCGGGCATCGCTGTTTCCGGCCCGCTGGTCGATCTAGACCCGGATGAGTTTCGCAAGCAGATGGAAGTGAATGTGACAGGGCCGTTCCTCGTCACACAGGCTTTCGCGCCGCTTCTCGGTGTGGACCGCGCCCTGAAAGGCGCGCCGGGGCGCATTGTCAACATCTCCTCCGTTGCGGGCATCCGCGCCATGCCGTTTCTCGGGCCCTATGCTGCCTCAAAATTTGCGGTTGAAGGCTTCTCCGAGGCGCTGCGCCGCGAATTGATGATGTTCGGCATCGATGTTGTGGTGATCGGCCCCGGCCCGGTGAAAACAGCCATCTGGGACAAGGCCGAAGAGATCGACATCACCCGCTATGCGAACTCGCCCTATCTGCCGATCCTTGAGAAATTTCAGAATGTCTTTGTTGCGCAGGGGCGCGAAGGCTATCCGGCGGAGCGCCTTGGCAATCTCATCCATACGGCGTTGACCACCCCAAAGCCGAAGTTGCGCTATTCAGCGGTGAAAGGTCGTCTTGCCGAAAAGCTGGTGATGAACTTCGCCTCGAAGCGCACGCTGGACAAGATGATCGCCAAAATGCTCGGCCTGCAACGCCAGCGCTGAGAGCCGCGCTCATCGACCAATTCCGCCCCACGGAATTTGGTAGAAATATCATGGTGCTTCCCTCGCGTCCGGCTAATCTGCGTCGGATCAGCAAGGGAGTACCGCAATCATGGCCGATCTTCTCGCAACATCCGCCCGCTTCATCGATAATGACATCTATGAAGGCGCCGGCCTCATCAATCGTCCGACGACAGAATTGTCGGAAGTGGCGGATGGCATCGCGCTTGTGGAAGCCTTTTCCCA
>JBAYOU010000254.1:0-3628 GCA_041678065.1 Parvibaculum sp.
CATCAAAGACCTCACGGGCTGACGCGAAGGCCTCCGCCAGTTCCCGGCCCATGCCAACCGATTGCGATCCCTGTCCCGGAAAAATGAAGGCCCGCGTCATCCCTGCTCCCCGTCTATGCCCGGCATCGCTTATTATCGCGGCTTTCTGGGCTTTTCCACTATCGGGCCAAGGCCCATACAAGGGGCCAAAGTGATACCCTGTGAAGGCTTTGAGTCAAGCGAAGGGTAAACAGACAGAGCGTTCCCTGGCCTCTTTTCTTGTCCCTTGCCTTGCCTGACATTTTCCTTATATTGCCGGGCTTCTGAAGGCCTTGGTTGGAGGCTGAACGGGGCACCATGCCTGAAAGGGCATTGGGAGGATGCAAATCCGGGTTCCGGTGTCTCCGCTTCTTTGGTGGTCCTTTCGAGCCTTTAATTCGGGGCTCAAAGGGGGCTTTGCGCCAGGGCCGGATCAAAAAGGAAAAGGCTCAATGGCTCTCTACGAGCATATTTTTATTGCGCGGCAAGATGTGTCGCAGCAGCAGGTTGAGGCGCTCACAGAGCAGTTCTCGACCATCATCAAGGAAAATGGTGGCCAGATCGGCAAGACCGAATATTGGGGTCTTCGCAACCTCACCTACAAGGTGAAGAAGAACCGCAAGGGTCACTACACGCTCATGAATATCGACGCGCCGCATGCGGCTGTCGCCGAAATGGAGCGCCAGATGGGCATCAGCGATGACGTCCTGCGCTTCATGACGATCCGCGTTGAAGAACACGAAACCGACCCGTCTGCCATGATGCAGAATCGCGGCGAGCGCGGTGACCGCCGTGGAGGTGACCGCTTCGGCGACCGTGGCGACCGGTTTGGTGGGGAGCGCCGTGAGCGCGGCCCGCGTCGTGAGCGTGAAGAATCCTCTGAAGGAGGCGACGAATAATGAGCACTGCAGCACAGCCCGCGCGCCGGCCCTTCTTCCGCCGCCGCAAGACCTGCCCCTTCTCCGGTGCCAACGCCCCGAAGATCGACTACAAGGATGTGAAGCTTCTGCAGCGCTATATTTCCGAGCGCGGCAAGATCGTTCCGTCCCGTATCACGGCCGTGTCGGCCAAGAAGCAGCGTGAACTCGCCCGTGCCATCAAGCGCGCGCGTTTCCTTGCGCTCCTTCCCTATGTCATCAGCTAAGGCCCGGAAAGGAGACTGAACGATGCAAGTCGTACTTCTGGAGCGGGTGGAAAAGCTCGGCCAAATGGGTGATGTCGTCAGAGTGAAAGACGGCTTCGCGCGTAACTTTCTGCTGCCGCAGAAAAAGGCTCTTCGCGCCACCAAAGCAAACATTGAGCGCTTTGAAAGCCAGCGCGCTCAGCTTGAGGCCCGTAACCTCGAACTGAAGAAGGAAGCCGAGCAGGTTCACGCCAAGCTGAACGGCCAGACTTTCGTCGTGCTGCGTCAGGCTGGCGAAACCGGCATCCTTTACGGCTCGGTGAGCACGCGCGACATCGCCACAGCGGTGACCGAAGGCGGTTTCTCCGCCGCGCGAAATCAGGTGATACTCGACCGTCCGATCAAGGTGATCGGCCTGCACGAAATTCGCCTGGTACTTCACCCCGAAGTCTCCGCCACGATCACCATCAACGTGGCTCGCACCGCGGAAGAAGCCGAGCGCCAGGCGGCCGGCGAAGATTTGACCGCGCAGCGCGATGACTTCGACGATGAGGATGAGGCTGAAGAGGCCCCCGAGACCGTCGAGGCTGAAGAAGAAGCGCCGGCTGAAGGCGAAGAAGCCGAACAGCAGGGCTGATCCGGCTCTTAAGCAGCCGATAAACCTTCAAAAGGGCGCCGCAAGGCGCCCTTTTTCTTATGGAACCCGCCTGCCCACCCGGACGTTGCACTTGCAACCGGGGAACCTTCCTCCTTAGATATATTCCAGAAAGCCAGTTCGCGTGAGTTCGCGTCTATGGCGAAAGACACGCGAGATCGGAAACTTGATCCTTGCCATGGGAGGGTTTGATGATTTTCGGCGCGCTTTTAAAGAAAGTCGTGCGGCGCGGCAGTCTGACGCTGGTAACGGCGGATGGAAAATCCACCATATTCGGCGATGGCTCAGGCGATCCGATTACAATCAGACTGCACGACAAATCAATTGCTTATGAGCTGACTCTCAATCCCTACCTAAAACTTGGCGAAGCCTATATGGATGGTCGCCTGACGGTTGACCCGCCCGCCACTATCTATGATCTGCTGGATTTGCTGACCGGCAATCTCGGCACTGCCTTTGCCGGCCCTGTATTTGAGATTTATGGCGCGCTGAGGCGGATGAAGCGACGCATCGACCAGCACAATCCCATCGGCAAGGCACAGAAGAATGTCGCGCATCACTACGATCTGGATGGCGGCATTTATGACATCTTCCTCGATCGCGACAAACAATATTCATGCGCTTATTTCCAGCATGCTGAGATGTCACTTGAAGAAGCGCAGCTAGCCAAGAAGCGTCACATCGCGGCCAAGCTCCGCATTGAACCCGGAATGCGGGTACTGGATATTGGTTGTGGCTGGGGCGGCATGGCGCTGACGCTGGCAGAGGAGACGGGCGCCGAAGTGGTTGGCGTGACGCTCAGCCAGGAACAACTCAAAGTGGCGCAACGCCGCGCGGAAGAGCGCGGCCTCTCCGATCAGGTGGAGTTCCGCCTGCAAGACTACCGGACGTTAAAGGAAAACTTCGACCGCATCGTCTCGGTTGGCATGTTCGAGCATGTGGGCGTCGGTCATTACGCCGAATATTTCGGCGGTGTTCAGCACCTGCTGACCCATGACGGCCTTGCCCTTATCCACACGATCGGAAGGCTGGACGGGCCGGGCTCCACCAACCCATGGATCGCGAAATACATCTTCCCCGGCGGTTACATCCCCGCGCTGAGCGAGATGGCCCTTTCCGTGGAACGGAGCGGGCTTTTCATGACGGATGTGGAAATCCTGCGTCTTCACTATGCGGAGACATTGCGGGAATGGCGTCGCCGCTTCATGGAAAGGCGGGCGGAGGCGGCGCGCATCTATGATGAACGCTTCTGCCGGATGTGGGAGTTCTACCTTGCGGGCTCCGAAACATCCTTCCGCAATGAGGGCATGGTCGTCTTCCAGATGCAGATCGCGAAGAAGATCGATAGCCTGCCGCTCACGCGCGATTACATGCTTGAGGATGAACGCCGCCTCAATGCTCGTGCGGAGACACCGCGGCACAGGCTCATCGCGGGAGACTGAATCTCGGTGTTTTCCTGTGGCCCCCCGGGCTTCCCCGTCAGGCGCGACCCTGCTTTGCGTCCACACTCAGCGCGCCTGCGCCATGTGCGAAGACATAAAGAAAGCCACCGGCCAGCATTACGACGTCTGATGATGGTTTCGTGTAGCCTCCCCCCCCCCCCAAAAAAAAGCGATTCTCGGGAAAAAGCATATTCCTGTTCGGGCCGCCCGCAAATGCCCCCTGTCGGGTAGCGGCCTTCAAAAAGACCGAGTTATCCCCATAGTTACCAGACTTGTATTTTTAAGTTGGGGAGAGTTGGCATCTCTCTTCCGGGCTCATTGCCCCATTCCTGCTGCCTCACTACAAACATGCCCATGGAAAACGCCCAGCACGCCTATCCCAACCAGCCC
>JBAYOU010000255.1:0-3603 GCA_041678065.1 Parvibaculum sp.
CGGGATAACGTGCATCGGCACCTGAGATTCAATGCCCGCTTCGATAAGCTTGCCGCGTACCATGGCCGCTGTGAAAGGCGTTGCATAAACGGGACAGCGCAGGCGCGGCCAGAGACGCGCCACCGCGCCTATATGGTCTTCATGCGCATGGGTGAGCACGATGCCAAGCAGTTCATCCCGCCGCTCTTCGATGAAGGCGGGGTCCGGCATGATGAGATCGATACCCGGTGTGCGGTCATCGCCGAAGGTGACACCCAGATCGACGATGATCCAGCGGCGGTCCTCTTCCGGCCCGTAGCCATAGAGGTTGAGATTCATGCCGATTTCGCCGGAACCGCCAAGAGGCAGAAAGACCAGTTCATCATGCGGAGCTTGGGAAACACGCTTACTCATGGCGACAGGTTAGCTCCCCAAGCCCGGAAAGAATACATCCCCCGCCGAAACAAGACGCAATTCACCAGAAGCAAGACGGAGTTGCAGGGAACCGTCCGGCGCGAGACCTTCGAATGTGCCATCCAGTGTCTCACCCGCCAGGCGCACCGTGATCGCGCCCCCGAGCCCCTCTGCGCGCTTCAACCATGCTTCCCGAATAGTGGCAAAGCCGTTTTGCCCGTACCAAATGGCGAGCCAGCGTGTGAAGGAACTATCAAGCGCGGTGAGCGCCTCCTCGGGCGTTACTGTGCCCGCGCCCAGGGAACGGAGCGACGTAGCAGGATATTCAAGGCCCTCAGGAAAGGTCGCGAGGTTGATGCCGATGCCAATGGCGACCCAGGCGACCTCCGCTCCCGCCACGCCCGATGACTCGAGCAGAATGCCTGCGAGCTTGGCGCGTGCATGAAGGAGATCGTTTGGCCATTTCAGACGGAGGGGGCCGCGAAGAGGTGGCGGCAGCAGGCTATCCACCGCATCGTGGACGGCGAGCGCCGCCACGAAGGAAAGCTCGCCTGCCTCCCGCGCGGTGCAGCGCGGCGTCAGATAGAGCGTGCCCATGAAGTTGCCGGTGGGACTTTCCCATGCCCTACCCCTTCGACCACGGCCCGCCGTTTGCCGGGCGGCCGTGATCCAGACCGACCCTTCCGTTCCCGCTTCGCCAAGACGACGCGCTTCTTCGTTGGTGCTGTCTATTTCCTGAAAGCGGCGAACCGGGTTCATGCGATCATGGGAAGAGCGCGCTGACGGCGATCTGCGCACCTGCCACCAGCGGCGCCGGATAGATGAAGAAAAGCATCACGAAAGCACCGGAGACACCCAACACCGCCGCAAGCTCATTCGGCATGGGATCTTCGAAGGGCTCCGCGGGCTCGTCGAAATACATCACCTTCACGACGCGTAGATAGTAGAAGGCACCGACCACGCTGGCGAGAACGCCGATCACGGCGAGTGCGTAGAGATCTGCCTCGATAGCCGCCATGAAGACATAGAACTTGCCGAAGAAGCCCGCGAGCGGCGGCACGCCTGCCAGCGAGAACATCAACATGGCAAAGATGAAGGCAAGCATGGGACGGCTGCGTGACAGGCCTGCGAGATCGGAGATTTCTTCGACATAGCCGTTTTTGCGGCTCATGGCGAGGATGCAGCAGAAGACGCCCGCATTCATCACGACATAGATGACGAGATAGATGAGCACGCCGCGAAGGCCTTCCGCCGTACCTGCTGCCACGCCAACCAGCGCGAAGCCCATATGAGAGATCGAGCTATAGGCCATGAGGCGCTTGATGTTGGTCTGGCCGATGGCGGCGAAGGCACCAAGCACCATGGAGGCGATGGAGAGGAAGATGATGATCTGCTGCCACTGCCCTTCCATCGACGGGAATGCGCCGAAAAGCACACGGATGATGAGCACCATGGCTGCAACCTTGGGCGCACCCGCAAAGAAGGCGGTGACGGGCGTCGGCGCGCCTTCGTAGACGTCCGGCGTCCACATATGGAAGGGAACCGCCGAGACCTTGAAGGCAAGACCTGCAAGCAGAAAGACGATGCCGAAGATGACGCCGATATTGACGCCTTCCGTGGTGAGCACCGCTGCGATGGCGTTGAACTCCACCGAGCCGGTGAAGCCATAGATGAGCGACGAGCCATAGAGCATCATGCCCGAGGCGAGAGCGCCCAGAATGAAGTATTTCAGGCCCGCTTCCGTCGCGCGCGTGTTCTCGCGGTGGAAGGCCGCCAGCACATAGAGCGACAAGCTCTGCAGTTCGAGGCCCATGTAAAGCGAGATCAGACCATTGGCCGAGATCATCATCGACATGCCGAGCGTCGCAAGGACGATCAGCACCGGATACTCGAACCTGTTCATCGCCTCGCGGCGGATGAAGGTGACGGACATGATGATCGCCACCGCCGCCGCAAGAAGGACGAGAAGTTTCGTGAATTTGGTGAAACCATCCACAACGAAGCTGCCGCCAAAGGCGAGCACCGGTTCATTGGGTTCCATCAGCAGAAGCGCGCTGACAACAATCAGCAGCGCGACGGCACCGATGGAGGTTTCATAGGCGGTGCATCCCTTGCGGAAGACACCGAACATGAGAAGCGCCATCGCGCCCAGCGCGAGAACGATTTCGGGCAGGGCCGGAAGAATGGCCGGAACGTTGGATATTGTCTGGTCCATATTCTTTATCGTTCCCGAGATCAGTTTCCTGCGAAGAGGTTTGCAACCGCGCCGGTGAGACCGGTTTCGCCAGCAACGCGGTGCGCCTCAATGGCAGCCGTGTAATTCGTGATGAGGTTTTCGACCGAGACGGCAGTGACATCCAGAATGGGTGCCGGATAGACACCGAAAAAGATCGTCGCGGCGATAAGTGGCGCGAAGGTCACGATCTCGCGGCGGTTCAGATCCATGATGCTTTTCAACGTGTCCTTCTCCAGCACACCGAAAACGATGCGACGATAGAGATAGAGCGCATAGCCCGCTGCAAGGATGACGCCGGTGGCGGCGATGGCACCGACCCAGGTGTTCACCTTGAAGGCACCGATGATGGTGAGGAACTCACCCACGAAACCGCTGGTGCCGGGCAGGCCCACATTCGCCATTGTGAAGATGAGGAAAGCCACGGCGTAAAGCGGCATCCGGTTCACAAGTCCGCCATAGGCCGCGATGTCGCGCGTATGCATGCGATCGTAGATGACACCAACACAGAGGAAGAGCGCGCCGGAGATCCAGCCATGGCTGAGCATCTGGAAGATGCCGCCCTGCAGACCTTGCGTGTTGGCCGTGAAGATACCCATCGTCACAAAACCCATATGGGCAACCGACGAATAGGCGATCAGCTTTTTCATGTCCTCCTGCACCAGCGCGACGAGCGAGGCATAGACGATGGCAATGACGCTCAGCGCGAAGACGAGCCAGGCGAGATCAGCCGACGCTACAGGGAACATGGGCAGGGAGAAGCGCAGGAAGCCGTAACCGCCCATCTTGAGCAGCACGCCTGCAAGCACAACGGAGCCTGCTGTTGGTGCTTCGACATGCGCATCCGGCAGCCAGGTGTGGACCGGCCACATCGGCATCTTCACCGCGAAGGACGCGAAGAAGGCAAGCCAGAGCCAGAGCTGCATATCGACCGGGAAGTCATGCGCCAGCAGCACGGGGATGCTGGTCGTGCCCGC
>JBAYOU010000256.1:0-3578 GCA_041678065.1 Parvibaculum sp.
AGGCGGACGGCGTAATTGCCGACGGGCTCGACTGCCACAATGGCGACATTCGCCTTGCCCGGAACGGTTTTCTTTTGCGATGCGCCATGTCCCTGCACTTCGGCGGAAGGGCTTTCCACGCGCAGTAGCTCGGCGGCGAGGCGGAAGCTCGCACCATCATCGAAGATCACTTCAAGAATGCGTTCGGCTTTCTTCAGCTTGATGCTGGTGGGCCAGGGGGCGGCGGCGCTCATGCTTGTCACTTGTCCCCGTCATTCATCATCAAGCGAGCGGGCCTCGTCGGTCAGCATGATCGGAATACCGTCACGGATCGGGAAGGCGAGGCGGGCCTTGTCGGAAATCAGTTCCTGCCGTTCACGATCATAACGCAAGGTGGTCTTGGTGACGGGGCAGACCAGAATTTCCAGCAGCTTCGGATCGACTTCCATCCTCGGTGCTGTTGCGCCTTCCTGCGTGTCGGTGTCGCTCATATTGTTTCCGTTCTACTGAACATTTGTGTCGGTGGGAGAAAGATCCTGCAGCGCGCGCTCGGTCAGCGCGATCAGCATCTGGTTGCGGTCTTCGAGTGTCTTTGCTTCCAGCAAGGCCTGCTTTTCGCGCGGCCCATAGGGGCTGATGGCGCAGAGCGAGTTGACCAGCGTTTCATTGGATGACAGGCGGATCGCCCGCCAGTCCATCTGGAAGCCATGCGTGTCGAGATATTGCTTGAGGATTTCGAGGAGCCGGTCGCGGCTCACATCTTCTTCGCCTTCGCCTGCCTTGAGATCGCTTTCGAATTCATCCCATGAAACTTCGAACTGGCGATAGGGCGTGAGCGTGGTGAGTTCGCTGCGAAGGCGGAAGCGGGCAATGCCCGTCAGCGTGATGACAAGCCGCCCGTCATCCGTTTCTGCGAAAGAGGTGATGCGCCCCGCGCAGCCCACCGAACAGAGAGGCGGCGTCTCGCCCGCGATCTGCGAGGCGGTGATGGCGCTTTCACCATCGGGCTGCACCATGCCGATGATGCGTTCGCCGCGCAGCGCATCATCGATCATTTTCAGATAGCGCGGCTCGAAAATATTGAGCGGAAGCTGGCCGCGCGGCAGCAGGAGCGCACCGGCAAGCGGAAAGACGGGGATGATCCCCGGCAGACTCTGAATGCTGCGATATTGCTCCGTGAACGCCATATTTCTGATTTGCCTCAACTGAAAAGGATGGAGGAAAGGCGGCGGCGTGCGCTGAGCGTCACTTCATCCTTCGGGCCATAGGCATCGAAGAACTCGACAAGTTGCTTGCGAGCGGCTTCTTCGTTCCAGTTGCGATTATATTCAATGCTGATGAGAAGCTGGTCCACCGCGCCTTCCTTGTCGCCACGCGCATTGAGCGCAAGGGCGAGGTCGAAGCGTGCCTGATGGTCCTTCGGGTTTGCTTCAATGCGAGCCTGCAATTCGCTGATGTCGCCAAGATCGGCCGCCTTTTCCGCAAGCGAAAGGGCAGCTTCCGCCGCGGTGAATTCGGGGTCGTTCCGCGCATCGGGCCGCACCAGCGCGAGTGTCTGTTTCGCGCGGTCGAGGTCGCCTGCCTTGATGTAGCATTGGGTGAGGCCTGCCACCGCTGCGGGATTGCCCGGCTCTTCCTGTGCGGCTTGCGCGAAGGCTTGGGCCGCGCGCGACAGATCGCCTGCTTCAAAAGCTTCGCGGCCTATCTCGACAAGTTCTTCGGCAGGCGAGGGGCCGATATCGCCCACGAGCCGCGCGATGAAGGCCTTGATCTGGCTTTCGGGCAGGGCACCCATGAAGCCATCAACCGGCTGACCGTTCTTGAAGGCGAAGACGGCGGGGATCGATTGCACGCGAAGCTGCTGGGCGACTTCCGGCTCCTCGTCGATGTTCATCTTCACGAGTCTGACAGCGCCGCGCGCGGCCTTGACCGCATTTTCGAGGATTGGCGTGAGCTGTTTGCAGGGGCCGCACCAGGGCGCCCAGAAATCGACGATGACGGGCACTTCACGCGAGACTTCGAGCACGTCGCGGGCAAAATTCTGTGTGGTCGTGTCGATAATCAGGCCATCCATGCTGCCGGAGCCTGCCGCGCCTTGTCCGATGATCGGTTCCATCTGCCGTCCGTCCTGCCATCTGCCAGTTTTGAGTGCGGGCGTTTCTCCCCAATAGATGGAGTGGCTCGCTTGTGAAACAATGGTTTAGCGGGCAGGGGGCGGGGGTGCAAGAAAGCTGGCCGGCGGTGGCGAAGCTGCTTCCTTACGAAGCGTCTGCCCGGGCTTCAACGGCGACGATGAGATCAAGGATCACGGGTTCATGCCCGGTTTCGCGCAGGAAGCGCATGAAATCATCCCGTAAGAGGGCAGTGGTCGCGGTATTTTCGAGCGGGTGGTAGTGCAGTTTCCCGTGTTCCAGCATGGGCGCATCAAGCACCAGCGTTATCTGATGCTCATGGTCATTTACCAGCGCAAAGGGCGTGACGGAGCCGGGGCGCACGCCCAATGTTTCCCGGAGAAGCTCTGCACTGCCAAAGGAAAGCCGCGCGCAGCCCAGCGGTTTTGAGAGCTGGTTCAGCTTCAGATCGCGTTTTTCCTCCGTAACGATGAGGAAAAGACGGCCCTTGCGATCTTTCAGAAAGAGGTTCTTGCAGAAAGCGCCTTCGCGTTCCGCCTCGCTCCATGTGGCGCGGTGGGCTTGCGCCTCCTCCACGGTGTGAAGGGCGGGGTGCTCGCGCGTTGCATGGGGAATGGCTCTTGCGTCCATCCAGGCGAGAAATTCGGCTTTTGTCGTCAGCTTGCGGCTTGTCATGGCTTCTGATTGGCATGCCAGAGGGCGTGTCGCAAGCTGCGGCTCGGGATCGTTTTGGTATGTGAAACTCCCCCCTTGCAAAGCCGCAATCTATGGGCCATAAAACCGCCCTCACAGCCGGGTGGTGCCCATCGGGACCTTCGGCTGACCCGGATGCGGGCGTAGCTCAGGGGTAGAGCACAACCTTGCCAAGGTTGGGGTCGTGAGTTCGAATCTCATCGCCCGCTCCAATATATGAAGCCGCCTGAGGGCGGCTTTTTCTTTTGTGGGCTTGGTCGTCAGGCCCGATTTTCGAGGTGTCGCGATGATTTCCGGTTCCGCCGACTGCCCGTGCCGCTCTGGCCTCGAATTTTCGAAATGTTGCGAGCCTGCGCTCAGTGGCGCGGTGGTGCCGGCGACGCCCGAGGCGCTGATGCGCTCGCGCTATTCGGCTTTTGCGGCGGGGCGAATCGATTATCTCGAAGAGACGCTGCTTCCCGGCACGCGCGATGATTTCGACGCGGCGGGCGCATCTGAATGGGCGGCGGCGAGCGAGTGGACAGGGCTTGAAATCCGCCACACGGAAGGCGGCGGCCCCGGCGAGAGCGAAGGCATCGTCGAATTCGTTGCGCATTACCGCCAGGGCGGTGTGGACCGCGTGCACCACGAAACCTCCACCTTCCGCTTTCAGGATGGCCGCTGGTGGTATGTGGACGGCATTATGGGTGTGCGTCCGCGCCGCGTGGAAAAAGTGGGACGCAACGACCCTTGCTCCTGCGGCTCCGGCAAGAAATACAAAAAGTGCTGCGGCGG
>JBAYOU010000257.1:0-3571 GCA_041678065.1 Parvibaculum sp.
CTTGATGCCGGTGTCGAGCTGGAACCCGTGATTGCCGGATGCAGTCGTGACTTCGCCGATATTGAGCAGGCCTTCCGGCGTCATCTCCACGCCTTCAATGTCGAGCTTGCTCGTCTGATCGGCGTTGAAGAAGACGCTGAGAATATCGCCCTTCAGAAGGTTCACACCCTTATAGTGTGCGTCATTGGCGAGGTCAGCGATCTGGTCGCGCAGATTGTTGAAGTCGCGCTCATATTTGTCGCGGTTCACGCCTTCGGTCGCAGAGGTCCGCGTTCCGAGAAGGCCCGTAAGGCTGACTTCAGTGATACCCGCTGCGGCAGTTACGGTGACATCGCGGCCATTCTTGCCTTCGAGCTGAAGCTGGCCTTCCGGAGTGAGCGAGGCAGCCAGCGGCTCGTCACCGTCGAACGTGTTGTTCGCCCAGTCGATGAGGTCCTGCACGGTGGCCACGTTGCCGGAGGCGGCGCCAATCGTGACCGTCTCTGTAACTTCACCCACCGTGATTGTGATGGTGTTGCCGGCGACCAGGGCACCGAGACCGCTCAGCGCGACGCCGCCAGTAAGGGGCGCGCCCGTCTGATTGCCGGTGATGGTGGCAGATTTGATCTTTGTTTCGAGTGCCTGGTTCGCGACAGCCTTCATACTGTCAACAAGCTTCAGGATCGACTTGATGCCCTCATCTGCTGCCTGCAGCGTCTGCACGCCCTGACCCATGGCATCGAGCAGGTTGTTCAGGTCGGAGGCGCGGTTGTTGAGGCCCTGTGCCGTGAAATAAGAGGTCGGGCTGTCGATCGCGCTGCGGACACGCAAACCGGTTGCGAGGCGCAACTGCGTTTCGTCCAGCATCTTCGAAGTATTCTGCATGCTGAGCAGATTCGATCGGATCGCTCCGGAAAGGACCACATCAGCCATTGTCTCTACCCTCCAGGGTTTGGCCCAAGCCGTCTCATGGCGGCACGGGCACTACACTCGCTGTTAATCATTAATTCGACGTAAACAGCGGAACCCGGATGTCGTTATGGTCGGATCTGCCGTGCCGTCGAACCGGGTGCTTGAGTGGCGTCGCCTTTACTCCGCATCCGTCGATTGCTTCGTGGAGTACCGTCGCAAGAGGTGGGCCAATTTGAAAATCGAGTAAAATCAATGACTTGGGTTCGGTGAGGGCGGCGCGTTCAGCAGGAAATTCCGTTCTGTCGGAAAATTTTGCCGGGTCGATCAGGGTCAACCAAGGGTAAATGCGCGCACATCTGCCGCGATACTGGCGGTCAGAGCTTCGCGGCTGGGAGCGCTTTCAAGCACATAGCAACGGACATGGGGAAGCCATGGCAGCCCATCCGTGCCGAGCTTCGTCCACACACGCTGAGGGAGATAGTGGAAGCAGGGCACGCCGACCGCGGCTGCGAGGACGAGCGGGAAGCTCGCCGGGGCCACCGCGACATCGAGGCAGGAAGAGAGCGCAGCAGCGCCTTCGATATCATTGAAAAGATCGAGGTCCGGCATGCTGTGCAGTGTTGCGCGGCAATCGCGGAAGAGGGCATCCGCCTCCGCGCTCACATCCGTATATTGCAGGTTTATAATATGTGCGCCTTCAATGGCGAAGAGCTGCTTCCAGTCTGCAAGATCCGTATAGACGAGCGAGCGGAGTTTGGTGACGACGCGCGAACTCCATGAGAGGCCAATCTTGGGGCCGGGGCCGAGGCTGTCGAGCCAGGCGCGGCATTCCGCAACGCGGGCAGGGTCCGGCACAAGCCGGTTTACTTCGGCGGGGAAAGCATCAAGGCTGCGCCGAAGCTGTGCGGCTACCATGCCTGCAGGGGCGGTTACATCGAAATCGATCTTGCCGTAATTGCCATGCCCGGTGGAGGTGGGTGTTTCTGCCCGCACCGTCGCTTCCGGCCATGTACGCTGATAAAGCGAAACGAGGCGTGGATTGGTCTCGATAATGACATGCCCCGCCTTTGCAATCAGGTCGGTGTAGCAGGTGGAAAAAAGGATGTCGTCGCCAAGACCCTGCTCGCGCCAGACCATAATGGTCTTGTCCTTGAGGTCTTCGCCCTCCCAGATCAGGTCGGGAAAGGGGCGGAGTGGAAGGCGCTGGCCGGAGGCGAAGCCAAAGCCATACATGTCCCACCCCTCTTCTATATAACCGGTGGCAAGAAGGGCGCGGGCAAGGTTCCAGCGGGTCGCGTCGCAATCCGGGTTGATCTGCAATGCCTGCTCGCAGGCTAGCAGCATCTCCTCGAACCGGCCGCTCGTTTCCAGCACCGCCGCGAGATTGGTATAGGTGCTGGAGCGGTTAGGATCGAGTTCGATGGCGCGTCGATAACAGGCAATGGCCTCGTCCAACATCGCTGCATTGGCGAGCACACGACCAAGTGAACCATAGGCGGAAGCGGAGCCCGGATCGAGTTCGATGGCGCGAGAGAGAAGGTCCACGGCGGCCTGCGTCTCGCCCTGGCGGTCCAGAACAGCGCCGAGATTGATCAGTGTGGTGACGCATGCAGGGTTCAGCTCAAGGATCTCGCGGCAGAGCCGTGCGGCGGCCTCGAAATACTCGACAGTGAGGCAGACTGCGGCGAGATCCTGGAGTTGTGCGAGAGAGGGGGCAGCCAGTGCGGCGTCGATCACCTCATCCAGAAGGCGCACAGCTTCATCCGATCTCTCCGTCGCGATCAGAGATTGGACAAGGCCGCACAGCGCTTCCGTATGGTCTGGTTCTGCCGCGAGCACCTTACGAAAACGCGAAACGGCTTCGGCATGCCTGTCTTGCGCCTGAAGGCGGAGGCCTTGCTCGAATTTCTTGCTGATGCTGCCGGTGTCCCGGCTGGCATTGCGTTTGTTCAAGGATGACATGTCAGGTTGGTCCGACCTTCGCGATTCATGCGCATCGCCCCCGATGCGATGGTGCATATTTGCGGGCCGTTATGGTTATGATTGCGTTAACCGTGCCGGAATGGTCGCTACGACTCCATGGGTGAGGACAAGCAGCGAAGATCAGATGTGGGCGTCGAGCGTCAGCGATCCGGCGCTGCCAGCCGCGCGGCGGGGTGCTGTGGTGGCATTTGCGCCATAACCAAGCGTGGGCACTGCCTTTTCCGTCATGGCATTTGCGACCATGCGAATCAGCCCTTCGGAGACGGAGCGGGCGGCGCCGAGCGCCTCCCCATTGAGAGTGAGTGCCTTGTCGAGGGCCGTCATCGATGCCTTGAGGCGCGCCACGCGTTCGGCGGGGGCGCGGTCCAGCAATTCCTTCCGGTTTCGTACCGCCTGCACGTCCATTGCATATTCATTGGCGAGGCGCGTTTTTTCAGGTTGCAGCATGGCAATTTCTGCCTGTGCGCGGTTGCGGAGGGCGTCCGTTTCGCGCTCGATCACATCCATAAGACTTGCCGTCAGCCCGGTCATCCGATCGACCAGATCGGCGGGTGCCAGTGTTTCAGCCGGAATACGGCGTGCTTCAGTCATTTCGGCAGTTCCTGCATTTTCAGAATTTCGCGGTAGATGTCGTCCGCAATGCCAATGCCGCCGGTCTTTGCCATCTGTCGACCATATTGATCGACAAGGACAGAGC
>JBAYOU010000258.1:0-3568 GCA_041678065.1 Parvibaculum sp.
CATCTTTGCCGCAAACTGTCTTCGTTCACGGGCGGCGCTCGTTTTCACGCAAGATTTCAAATACTACAAATTAGGAACTTTTATTTGAAAATATGAGAACGATTATGTGTCTCACAAATATAGAAACAAAAACTTTCGGACTCGAAAGAGTGAGGGTTGTCAATGACTTCGAAGCTGGTTTCCATTCGTCTCCTCAAAGGCGTATTGGGCGCCGAAATCCTTGATCTGGACTTCTATTCAAAAGAGGCGGTTCGTAACTGCCTTTTCCAGCATCTCGCACAACATGGTCTGCTGATCTGCCGTGACAGCGATCTCGCTATCCGCTCGGCGGCAGTGCTTGCAGGGCTTTTTATGCCTGATAAAGGGCTCTCCGGTGCCCGGTTTGCGAGACAAAAAGAACTGCCTGCGGCGATGATCCTGTGCGCAGAGCGTGTGCCGCCAGAAGGGGGTGAGAGCATCTGGTCTTCCCTCGCCGCTGCCTATGCCAGCCTCTCCGCCTCGATGCAGCATTACCTCGCGCCGCTTACCGCAGCGCATGGGTTTGCCGGCGGCAATATCGTCTGGCGACCTCTCATAACTCCGCATCCGTTGACTGGCTTTCCCTGTCTGGATTTCAGCCCGGAATTCACCCATCAGATTGGTGGCGTACCGGAAGAAGAAGGGCGCCTGATCCTCAAGCTTCTCCGCAACCATCTCTACACGCCGGAAAACCAGATCCGTACCGCATGGACAGATGGCATGATCGCAATCTGGGATTGTCGCCTCGTGCATCATTATGCGGTGGGCGGCTTCGTCATGCCGGGCTGGCGTCTCGCGCGTTTTTCGGCAGCGCATCTCGTGCCGGCCCGTCCGCGCCGGGATAAAAATTCAGACGAAAGCCTTGTGATAAATCATGTCTCAACCCAGCCGACGCCGGAAATGGGCATGGAGTGCCAGACTTGCTGCGACGGTCGCATTGAGTGATTCGACGGCGCCCGTCGTGCGGATCGCCAGCTTCTCTGCTGTGAGGCCCGGAGGCAGGCCCCGCCCTTCCTCGCCCAGCACAAGGCGGAGATTGGCGGGCCAGTCGTAGTTTTCGATATCCGTCCCCGTGCCATCAAGCGCTGCAAGCGGCCCCTTCGCTGCGCCGAGTGCATCCCAGTTCCCGCCCTTGAGAAAGGTCAGCGCGAACTGCGCATTGGCGCCTCCCCGCAGCGCTTTCGGATGAAAGGGATGCGCCGCCCCCTCCATCAGCACGATCCGCGAGACGCCAAACGCGGCAGCACTTCTCAGCACCGCACCAAGATTGGACGGGTCGCCCAGCGCAAGGACCAATTCAAAGCCCTCGGGTGCCTCTGAGAGGTCGGCATCCTCCATCGAAGGCACCTGCCCGACAAGCAACGGAAAGCCGGTGCCATTCGTGTCCAGCATCTCGAAAAGCGGTTTCGCCAGCACATAGCGTTCAATATGAGCGGGCAGGGAGAGGCGGTTGAGATCGCTTTCGTTTCGCGCCAGCGCTGCGGTGAAGCATGTGCCATGGGCGGCGAGCGCTTCCGGCACGGTCTTCCGCCCTGAAAGAAGAAAGGCTCCGTGTTTGCGAATGCCGCGCGCATCGGTGAGCGACAGCCACAGCTTTGCCCGCGCATTTTGCGGACTGTCGATGGCATAGGCGCCGCTCATATTTGTTCCTTTGACGAATCCGGCACTTTCGGGATCATGGGTCGCGATCATGGCGATGAAATGCGGATCGGGCAAACGCTCCGGCAAGCGGGCGACACTATGGGGGATTGAACATGGTCCAGGAACTCTTCGCGCTGGGGGACGGGCTGGATTGGCTGCGTATCACCCTTGCGGTGCTCTCGGTTGCTGCTTCCATCGGCTACCAGATCATCGAGCATCAACCCCCGTCGGCGCTGCGCACCGGCCTCAAAACGGCTGCGATCGGTCTCTTCGTGCCGCTGCCGCTTCTGGTCCTTGGGCACGGGCCTGTTGGGCCGCTTCTCCTGCTCGCAGCAGCGTTTCTTCTGTCAAGCGCGGGCGACCTTTTCCTCGCCCTCAAGGGCAATCCACGTAACTTCATGCGCGGCCTCGTCGCTTTTCTGGTGAGCCACCTCTTCTATGTCGGCGTGATGGTGCCGCTTGCGAGCGGTGCTGATTCGCTCATGGCGAAAGGCGTCTCGCTGGCGGTGGGTCTTGGCGGGCTCGCGCTTTACTGGTCGTTGGCCTCGCGCCTCGGCTCTGCGCGGCTGCCCGTTGCAACCTATTTTGCCGTGATTCTTGTCATGGTGCTCTCGGCGCTTGCCATTCCTGAAGGTGCGCCGCTGCTCGGACTTGGTGCCATTCTCTTCATGTTTTCAGACAGCATCATCGCGCTCGACAAATTCCGCGGGCCATTCCGCTATCGCGGCTTCCTCGTCTGGCCGACCTATTATATCGGCCAGACCATGATGGCTCTCGCGCTCCTCGTCCTGCTGACGAGATAAGCACCGGAACATTTCCGCCCTGGCCCCCGTTCGTTCCATGAGGGAAGCCTGATCGGCTTTTTGGCGCTGGTGGTCACTTTCCGGATCGTAGTCCTCACTCCTCGCGGGCAAGGAAAGCAAACGCTATCTGTTTTTCTGCATCGCGTGGCAATAGTTGAAAGCAGGAAGCGCGCCGCCTTCATTACCCCACACGGCAAGAGATGAGATCATGGCGCGGTTGCGCGCTCGGTGTCGGGAAAGCTGAAAACGCAGTTGCGAATCCGTCCTATAGCCGGCTTGGAACTTCCTGATGAGGAAATGTACGAGTTCTCGATGCTCTAATGAGCCATGAGGAGCCTCGTCTTCCGCTAGAGTGGAAAGAAGCGTTTGGAGCATTGTGAGATCGCTATTGGTGAAATAGGTGGAAGCCATGGCTCCCTCCTTTCTGAACCGCGCATAGGCGGCTCTTGTGCCGACGGTTTCTAGTATAGATCCCAAGAGTCCACAGTATCTAGTATGTATTGGTTACACAATTTTTATTCAAAAAACTCTCCGATATATGTGTAATAGGTGGATATTATTAGGGCTTCAGAGTTTTCAGTGAAATGAAATTGTTGATTTCTGGGTCGTTGCCCCCACCTCTAGTTTATGACCCAAAAAAACCAGCGACCCGGTGATACGATCCCGGTTAACGAGGCGGTGAATTCACCCTCCGCTATTGGCGTGATGCACAGGATTACTCCATGGATAATTCCACCGATCATCGTCCCCGCGGCGATCATGGTAGCTCTGGCGATCATGCTCACATTCGGAGTGAAGCTATGAGTGCGGTTCGCTCTCGTAGGATTGAGGTTACTTTTCGTCACCCTTTCCGGCTCCCCGGCTTTCTTAATGCCGAACCCGCAGGTGTCTATGCTGTTGAGATCGAGGAGGAGCAGATAGGTGGCATGAACACTATCGGATTTCTGCGCACCGCAACGTGGTTCAACGTGCCAGCTTTGGGTGTGAAAAGCTCCGTCAGCCGGGCCTACCCGATTACTCAGGAAGAGCTTGATTCGGCATGGGAAGCGGATCAGACGGCAGGAGGGAAGGAGCAGCCCGAAAAATGAAAGCGCCGCTCGCCGCTC
>JBAYOU010000259.1:0-3556 GCA_041678065.1 Parvibaculum sp.
GAAGCGGACATGAAGCGCCTGATCGGGCTTGGCGTCGAAGCGATCATCACCGACCGGCCGGACAGGCTCGCGCGGGTGCTTGGCTCTTAGGGCGCGCCTCTGCAAATACCGAACTTTGCCGCTCCGGATTGCGTCGCTGCGCGCGCAATGACAAATCTGACCGGAGCCATACAAAAAGGCCCGGATACAAAACCGGGCCTTCTTCATTCCAATGCAACGCGGTTTAGCGCGGTGCCAGCACCATGACCATCTGGCGGCCTTCAAGGCGGGGGTAGGATTCGACCTTCGCGATCTCGTCCACTTCTTCCTTCACCTTGTTGAGAAGCTGCATGCCAAGCTCCTGATGCGCCATTTCGCGGCCACGAAAGCGAAGGGTAACTTTCACTTTGTCGCCTTCTTCAAAGAAACGGAGCATCGAGCGCATTTTCACTTCATAGTCATGCGTGTCGATATTCGGGCGCATCTTGATTTCCTTGACCTCAACGGTCTTCTGCTTCTTGCGCGCCTCGTTGGCCTTTTTCTGGGCCTGATATTTGTATTTCCCGTAGTCGAGAAGCTTGCATACAGGAGGCTTCGCGTTAGGCGACACCTCGACCAGATCCAGGCCGGCTTCTTCAGCCATGCGGATCGCTTCATCGGTGGGAATAACGCCGCGCTTTTCGCCCTCGGCGTCAATGAGCAACACGGTCGGCTCAACGATCATGTCGTTTATGCGCGGGCCCTCTTTCGTGGGCGGCGCCTGCATCGGTCTGCGAGCTATGAACACTTCTCCTTTTGTCGACTCCGGCCGCCTGATTACGCTCGGGAACGGGAATGAGGCAAGCCCGCTTCCGGCGGTGCAAGCATTTTGATCCGTTCCCGATGGTGCCGTACCCCGGCACTCTCCGGAAAACCAAGCACAGCTATAGATTTGAAGCCCGCCGCCCGCAAGTCAAGAAACAGGCGGGACAGCGCCCGGCGCGCCGCCAGGCGGCGCTCTTTCGTGCCATTGTGGCCTCGGCCACACACAGTAGCGCAAGAGTTTCGTCATCGGGCTCATTTCCAGATCATAGATATGGTCTGGCGAGGCCCAGGACAAGCGCCGCGCCCGCGCC
The DNA here is from genome assembly GCA_041678065.1 of Parvibaculum sp. Lineage (GTDB taxonomy): Bacteria > Pseudomonadota > Alphaproteobacteria > Parvibaculales > Parvibaculaceae > Parvibaculum. The sequence continues at coordinate 1,095 of JBAYOU010000259.1, forward strand.
AGAAAGACCGATGCACCGCGCAAAGCGCCGTCTTCCCAGCCGAAATCCACGAGATCGCCGGCTGTTTTCAAGCCATCCGGCGTTGCCAGAAGAATAAGGCGCGCGGCGGGATGGGCGCTCCGCACCGCGAGCAGCGATGCGCGCGCATGGACCGCACCTCCCGCGCCGAGCCACACAGCGATGATGGTTTCGCTCACCTTGCCGCCCGGTTCTGCGTGATGAGCCGCGCATAAATGCCAAGCGTGGCGGCGCACATTTTGGCGGCGGAATAATGCGTAGTGGCGTTTCGGCAACCCGCCGCGCCCATCGCCGCGCGTGCATCCGGCCCCATTTCCATCACCCGCGCCATTGCATCGGCAAGGGCGGATGCGTCGCCTGACGGCACACGGAAACCTGTTTCACCTTCAATCACCGTTTCGCGCTGGCCGCCAGCATCGGACACGATGACGGGGCGGGAGGCCGCCTGCGCTTCCACTGCCGTTCGCCCGAAAGGCTCCGCCTCGATCGACGGGGAAAGCACGCAGTCAGAAAGCGCATAGGCGGCCGCCATGTCCTCGCCATGGCCCGTAAGCCGGACATGGCGCTGAAGCCCCGCCTCGGCGATCTTGTTTTCCAGCTCTTCCATGTAGCCATCACGGCCCTGCGCATCGCCCGCGAGGAGAAGTGTGAACTGCGTAAGGCCACGCGCAACGAGGAGGCGTGCCGCCTCCACCGAGACAAGCTGCCCCTTCCAGCGGGTGAGCCGAGCAGGATGGAGAAAGACCGTGGCAGCTACATCTTTCGCAACGCCCCAACGCTTAACCAATGTTTCAACACGCGCTACGGGCGGCGGTGCGAAAGCCTCAATCTCGATGCCGCGCGGCACGGTGAAAATGCGCCCTTCGGACGGCGCGTGAACCTTGCGGATGTTTTCCGCCGTATAGGCAGAATTGGCGATCACCGCATCACCGCGCACCATCACCGAATTATAGAACACTTTGAGGCGCGGCTTTTCGTGCACGCGGGAATGATAGGTCGTGACGAAAGGCTTGTGCGCGCGACGGGCAGCGGCAAGCGCGCTCCATGCAGGTGCGCGCGAGCGTGCATGAACAAGGTCAATTCCTTCACGTGCAATGAGCCGTGACAGCCGCTCGACATTCAGCCCCATGATGACAGGATTCTTGGAATGAGCGGCCATCTCGATATGCTCTGCACCGCAAGCCGCAAGCTCGGGCACCATGCGTCCGCCCCGGCTTGCCACAATGGCGCGACCGCCTGCCGCGACAATGGCAGCAGCCATATCAACCGTGGTGCGCTCCGCGCCGCCTGTTTCGAGCGCGGGCACGATTTGCAGTATGGTCGGGCGCGGATGCAACTCTTCAAACGGGTTGGCCAAAGGCGGAAATCCCTGTTGGATGATCGCCTCCCAAGGTGGCGACGGAAGCAAGCGAAAGAAGCAGAAGACAATGACCGACACGACCTCACCCCGCAAGCTTGAGCGCCCCCCTTATGAAGGAAGCACTGGCGAGACGCTCGCCTATCTGGTTGATGAGCCCGCATCGCCGCAGCCGACCGGCCTTACCTGGCTGGGTGGCTTCAAATCCGACATGACGGGCACCAAGGCGAGCGCGCTTGCCGACTGGGCGCGTGGGGCTGCTCGGCATTTTACACGCTTCGATTATTACGCTCATGGCGCATCGAGCGGCGACTTCCGCAAGGCGACAATCGGGCGATGGCTCGATGATGCGCTGACCGCGCTCGACACGCTGGCGGAAGGACCGCAAGTGCTGATCGGCTCCAGCATGGGTGGCTGGATGGCGCTTCTTTGCGCGCTTGCGCGGCCCGAGCGCGTGAAGGGACTGGTGCTTATCGCGCCAGCGCCGGACTTCACCGAAGAGCTGATGTGGAAAGGCTTTTCGCAAGAAATCCGCGACACGCTCACGCGGTACGGCATCTATCGCGAGCCTTCCGATTATTCCGATGAGCCTTACGAAATCACCATGAAGCTCATTGAAGAGGGGCGGAACCACCTCATTCTCGGAAAACCGATCCCCCTTCACATGCCGGTGCGCATTCTTCAGGGCATGAAGGATGAAGATGTGCCCTGGCAACATGCCATACGGCTTGTCGACCAGCTTGAAAGCAGCGATGTCACCATCAACCTGTCAAAATCAGGCGATCACCGGCTTTCGACGCCGGAAGACATTCGGCGCCTCATCGAGACGGTGGAAGGGTTGCTCGCCGATATCGAAAAACCGCTATAGGCCGTTTTTCAGGAGCGCCTTCAGCCCTTCGCGATAGGTCGGATAGGCAAGCTCGACGCCGAGTTCTTCATGGATGCGGCGGTTCGAAACGCGGCGCGAGGCCATGTAGAAGCTCGCAGCCATAGGCGAGAGATTCGCTTCCTCGAAGGCCACCTCAGGTGGTGGCTCCTTGCCGAGAAGCTGTGCTGCATAGGCGACAACATCGGGCGCGGGCGCTGC
>JBAYOU010000260.1:0-3547 GCA_041678065.1 Parvibaculum sp.
CCCCTTCCCTCGAAGGGAGCAGGATCAAGCCGCTCAAACGGGTTCGAGGTAAAGACGATGAAGAGAAGGAAAGCGATGGCGATGGATGCCTGCACGGCCAGCACGCGCGCGCGCAGCGTGTCGGGCAGGTTGTTGCCAAAAAAGGCAACCATCGCGCCGAACAGCGCAAGGATCAGAACCCAGAGCACCATCGAGCCTTCATGATTGCCCCAGACGCCGCTCACCTTGAAGATCATCGGCTTCATGGAATGCGAGTTGTCGTAAACGAGCTTCACCGAGAAGTCGGATACGACAAAGGCATAAGTAAGCGCGCCAAAGGCGAAGGCGACCAGCGCGAATTGCAGCAGCGCCGCAGGCTCGCCCACGCGCATCAACCTGATATCGCGGCGATGCGCGCCAAGCGCGGGCACGGCCATCTGCACAATGGAAACGGCAAGCGCCAGCACCAGCGCGAAATGGCCGAGTTCAACGATCATGGGTAGGAGCCTTGCCCATAGGTTTCGGCATGGGAAGCGGCAGCGCCCTCACCCTGCCAGTCACCGGTGCGCTTCAGCGCGTCAGCCACTTCAGGCGGCATGTAGTTTTCATCATGCTTTGCCAGCACCTTGTCGGCGGTGAAGCTGCCATCCTCATTGAGCGCACCTTCCGTGACGACGCCCTGTCCCTCGCGGAATAGATCAGGCAGCACGCCGCGATAGGTGACGGTTACTGTCTCCACGAAATCGGTAATGTTGAAGCTGACCCGCGCATCGCCCAGATCTTTCACGGAGCCATCTTCCACAAGCCCGCCCAGCCGGATGCGCTGGCCCGGCTCCACGCCGCGCTCCATCACATCGCTGGGGCTGTGGAAATAGACAATGCTGTCGCTCATCGCATAGAGCACAAGGCCCACGGCAAGACCGAGTATGCCGAGGCTCACGGCGATGAAACTGGCGCGTCTTTGCTTGCGCGTCATGTCGGTTCCGCTCCCTGGTTTGCCGGGACGGGCCGGCGCGCCAGATATAGCCTGCCCGGTGGGGCCCGCCAAACCGCTAAATCGTCGCGGGCCAGGAAAACCCTGCCTTTTTCCTTTCCGTTGAGCGCGTTATGCAGCGGTCATATCCCCAGCATCAGCCGCGTGGCCGGACCGGCGATGCCATCCGCTACCAGCCCATAGTCGCGCTGAAAGGATTTGAGGGCCGCTTCCAGCCCCTCATCAAAGACACCATCAATATTGATTGCATAGCCCTCTTTCGCCAGCGCGGTTTCCAGCGCGCGGACATCATTTCCGGTCATTTTCGGCTCTGTCAGGCGGAGGTTTCGGGTCGCAATATCGATCGCAGATGCAGTGACGGGCGGGCGGACACCGAGCAGTTCTGCATCGATCCGTACCCCGCGCACCGTCAAGGGCAGATCAAGCCGCCAATGGCCGCCCGCAACCAGCGTCTTGAAGCTGTCCATCCGGTAAACCGTCTTGCGCAGCAGAGCGTTTGAATGATTGGCGAGCCAGTTTCGGCGCGTATCGAGATAGGCGGCGGCCCATTTCCGTTCACCAATTCGTGATGCGGCTCCCGCCCGATTATTGGTGAGGTCGCGCATTGCGACCCATGATCCATGCACCACGCTGTCATAGACGATGGCGATGGAAAGTGGCTCCGCGAGCCCCGCGCGGGCTGCCGTGGTGGTGGCGGGCGTCCAGAAGACACGGTCGAAAAAAGCGTCCTGCGTGTCGCGCATCACCGGGTCGCCACCCGCTTCTTTCAACAGGTTGCGGAAGGCCCAGTCCGTATCTAGCCGGAGGTCGATATCGGCGAGGCGCGACAGATAGGGGCGGAACGCGCGGGCATAGGCCGCGCCGCGCGCATCACAATAGGCCTTGATAAGAAGGTGGAGGTTACCGCTGCCGAGCGTTGTCTGCGCCCGGCCATAGGTGAGATGGCCGCTATCGCCGGTCAGCAGCGTCACCCGCGCATAATCGCCACGCGCCGACCCTGTTTCAAAAATATTGACGATGGCTTTCGCCGTTTCCTTCTGAAGATCACTCAGCATGATGCCCCTGCCCTGTCTCGCGAGTCGGGCGACATCCTAGCGCGGTGGAGAGGAGACGGGGATTACTTGTCGAGCGCCTTTGCGGCCTCGTCGAGCCGGGCGAGCGCGGCTGCATCGTGCCGGAACGTTTCCCGCGCCGTGGCGAGTGCAGCCCGCGCCTGCTCGCCTTCCGCAAGCACCTTGTAGGCATGGATGAGGCGGAGCCAACCTTCAATGTCGTTCGGCTCATCCTCAAGCCGGGCTGCAAGCCCTTCCACCATGCCGCGGATCATGGGCTCATCTTCCGGCGCGATTTCGACGCGGCCCTCGATAGCAGCGATCCGGGCACGGATGGCCGGTACCCATTGCGCATCTTCCGGTGCGCCCGCAACAAGCGCCTTCCAGCGGGCAAGAGCGGCATCACGGTCGCCCGCCTCAAGCTCTGCCATGCCGAGCAGGAACTGCGCTCGCGGCTCGCCTGCATCAAGTGCCACCGCTTTTTCCAGATCGTCCCTCGCGCCCGCGCTTACCGTGCCGTTATTTGCAAGAACGCGCGCCTCCGCCCGTGCGGCAAGCCGCGCTGCGGTCACGCCATCCACAAGCATGGCACGTGTCCAGGCGCGGGCGGCATCGTCATAGCGGCCAAGCAACAGATAGGCGGGCGCGATGCTCTCCCAGCCTTCAATATCCTGCGGGTTTTCTTTCAGCCGTCGCTCAACACGCGCGATCAGCCCCTCAACGGGCAACTCCTCGGCGGGCACTTCCAGCCGCTCCGCAATGGGCTGCCCCGGCAGGCCGGGCGATCCCGCCATCAGATAAAGTGCGATGGCGCAAACCGGCACGAAGAGGACAAGCGAGAGGGCGGCCACCTTCCGCCAGCGCGGATCATCCAATCGCTTCCTGCGCTCTGCGGCGATGCGCGCTTCATCAGCTGCGATCAGCCTGCGGGATACTTCAATTCGCGCGGCCTGCGCTTCTTTCTCGCCGATGACACCGCGTTCGAGATCACGGGTGACTTCTTCAAGCTGGTCGCGATAAAGCGCAATTTCGCTCTCGCCTTCAGCGCGCTGCGGCGCGTCCGCAGCGCTTCGCAGGGGCCGCAGCAGCATCCACAGCGAGAGCGCTGTCAGGGCTGCAAAGCCCAGAAAGAGCAGAATGTCATTCGCCGATAGCAGCAAGAGATCCGCCTTGTCGCGAAGAGGGCGCCAGAAAGAAAGCCGGACCTGTATAGAGGTTTCAGCATGGGGCGGAAAGCGGCGGAGGGACGCAGGCCCCGCGCCCGCTGCCCGGCTCATGCCGTTTGACGCATGGCAAAGTCCCGCTACTCTCGCCAAACCAATCATAAGGGAGCGGATATGCGCGTTCTGAAAACGGGACTTCTGGGGCTTTTCGCGCTCTTTTTTGTGACGCTTGCCGTCATTCTCATGCGCGGCGCGCTGGAAGCGCCTGCCGCTCCCGATCCTGCCCCTTTCATTGAGCGGTCCGATGCCTTTGATGCGCTGATTGAGCGGGATGAATGGGGCGTTCCCCACATAACGGG
>JBAYOU010000261.1:0-3541 GCA_041678065.1 Parvibaculum sp.
CACTTTCCGCGCGGGCGCCGTCCCCCATGTCGCGTCCCTCAGGACTTCTCAAGCGTCAGCGCAACGAAACGCTGCTGGTCATTGCTGCGAAGAAGCAGAAGCACCGAATTGCGATTGCCCTTCATCGCCTCTTCCACACCGGCCACAACATCGGATGGCATCTTCACGTCGCGCCCGGAAATCTTCACGATCACGTCACCGGGGCGAATGCCTTTCTCGGCCGCCTCGCTGGCGGGGTCCACGCTGCGCACCACCACGCCATCCTGCGTCTGTACCAGCGCAAGGCCGAGGCTTTCAGTCGTGCCCTTTTCAGGCGCTTCCGTCGAAGGGCCAGCCGCTGCCATTTCAAGGTTCTCAGGGAAAGTGCCAATCCGCGCCTTGATGGTGCGCGCCTTACCGTCACGCCAAACTTGAATATCCGAGCGCGTGTCCGGCTTCAAATCGGCCACCGTGCGGCTTACCGCGCGGACATCGACCATGTTCTTGCCATCGACCTTGATAATCACGTCGCCGGTCTTGATGCCCGCTGTTTCGGCGGGGCTGCCTTCGGCAACCTGCGCCACAAGCGCGCCGCGCGCCTTGTCGAGCGAGAGCGAGGCGGCGAGATCATCATCAACCTGCTGGATCGTCACGCCCAGCCATCCGCGCGTTACCTTGCCGTCATCCTTGAGCTGCTCGACCACTTTCTTCGCAATCGAAGAGGGGATCGCGAAGCCGATGCCGACGCTGCCGCCGGTCGGCGAGAAGATCGCCGTATTCACGCCCACCACATTGCCCTGCACATCAAAAGTCGGACCACCGGAATTGCCCTTGTTGATCGAGGCGTCGATCTGGATGAAGTCATCATAAGGGCCGGCGCCGATCTCGCGGCCACGCGCCGAGACGATGCCTGTCGTCACCGTGCCGCCAAGGCCGAAAGGATTGCCCACGGCGAGCACCCAGTCACCCACGCGCAGCTTGTCGGAATCGCCGAACACCACATAAGGCATCGGCGATTTGCTCTCGACCTTCACCAGCGCGAGATCTGTTTTCGCGTCGCGGCCGATCAGCTTTGCGGGCATTTCCGTGCCATCGTCGCGCACGACGGTAATGTCCTTGCCCTCGCCCACGACATGGTTGTTGGTGACGATGTAGCCATCCGCCGAAATGAGGAAGCCGGAGCCGAGCGATGTCGCCTGTCTGCGCGGCGCGCCATCGCGGCCCTGCGGCTGCAAATCGCGGAAGAAGCGTTCAAAGGGGCTGCCCGGCGGGAAGGGAAGCTCGGGTATGGCGGCGGCGGGGCCTTGCGCCATTTCCTCGTTCACGCGGATGCTGACAACGGCCGGGTTCACCTTCTCCACCAGATCGGCAAAGCTCGGCAGGCGCTCCAGCGCATTGGCCGAGGGGGCGGCGGAGCGCGTGTCGAGCGGTGCAGGCTGCGCAAGGACACCCGTCGCGCTTATGCCAAAGGCGACAATGCCCGCCATTGCGAGCGCCCGCGCCGTGCGGCGCTTCGAGACTTGTCCACTGGTCCGCATTCTCAACTCCCGTCTCGTTGTTCCGCTCTACCGGCCAGCCGGTGGCGAAGGGGCATGGATCAAGGATCAGGTTGCTTTCCTGATCCTTTCCAAATCATGTCCGAAATATTACCGATGGGTAAGGCGGAAAGATGGCCGCCCGGTGAGGCTAAAGCGGATTTTCGTCGCTTCCGAGGAGCTTTGCGAGGCGGGCTTCTTCCTCCGCGCTCAGGCCGCTCGCAACGGGCCGAGTCCGGTGGCGGCGGATGACGAAAAGGACCACCCCTCCACCGATGAGAAGCACAAAGGCGGGGCCAAGCCAAAGCAGCCATGTAGACGGGCCGAAGCGCGGCGTCATCAGCACGAAATCGCCATAGCGGGCGACCACATAATCATAGACTTCTTCATCCGTGTCGCCCGCCTGGATGCGGTCGCGGACAACGGCGCGCAGATCGCCCGCAAGCTCTGCATCTGAATCATCAATCGACTGGTTCTGGCAGACCATGCAGCGGAGATTTTTCGAGATGGCGCGGGCGCGTTCCTCCTGCACCGGATCTGCAAGGCGCTCCGCCGGATCGACCAGGGCCAAGGCGGGCACCACCAGTGCGATAAAAATAACGAGCGATGCAATGAGGCGGCGCATCGTCCTACTCCGCCGCGCTGGGGCGCAGATGGGCGCGCGCTCCCGTCGGCGCACCGACACGCAGCCGCCGGTCCATGAGAGAGATCAGTCCGCCCAGCGCCATGAAGGTGCCGCCGAGCCAGATCAGCGGCGCAAGCCGGTTGTAATAGGCGCGCACCACCCATTTGCCATCGCCCGCTTGCTCGCCCAGCACGACATAGAGATCGGAAATGCCGTTCGTGCGAATAGCGGGCTCGGTCTTTTCCTGCCGCTCGGCAGAGAAGCGACGCTTCTCGGGCATAAGCGTGCCGATAAGTTCGTCATCCTTACGGACACGGACCACACCAACCATCGCATCGAAGTTCGGTCCATCGCGCAGCCCCACACCGTCAAGCGTCAGCGTATAGCCTGCAATCTCCGTGCTCTCGCCCGCTGCAAGCGTGGTGATGAGTTCTTCGCTCCACGCCGTCACGCCGATAATGCCTGCAACCACGATACCGAGGCCGCCATGCGCAAGCGCCGTTCCCCAGACCGCGCGGGGCTGGCGGCGGGCGCGCGCCCAGCTTTCTGAAAGCGGCGTCGAGAAGAGTTTCACGCGCCACGCTATTTCTGACAGCGCGCCAGCCACGAGCCAGACGGCAAGCGCCATGCCGAAAGGCGCAAGCCACGGCCCTTCATAAAAGAAGGCGAAGGAAGCAAGCAGCGCGATGAAGGCCAGCCCCGCCGCGACCAGCAGTCTCTCCGCCGCCGCCTTCACATCAGCGCGCTTCCAGCCGAGCAGCGGCCCAAGCGGCACGAGGCAGAGCAGCGGCACGAAAATCGGCACGAATGTGTAGTTGAAGAAGGGGGGTCCCACCGTGATCTTCATATCGGCCAGGGCGTCGAGCAGCAGCGGATAGAGCGTGCCGATAAAGACGGAAGCTGTGGCCGCAGAAAGCAGCATGTTGTTCACGAGCAGCGCGCCCTCACGGCTGATCGGCGCGAAAATGCCTTCGGTCTTCAGCGTCGGCGCGCGCCACGCATAAAGCGCAAGCGAGCCACCCACAAAGAAGATCAGAATGCCGAGAATGACGCTGCCCCGCGCCGGGTCCACCGCAAAGGCATGAACCGAGGTCAGCACGCCCGAGCGCACAAGGAATGTACCGAGCAGCGAGAGAGAGAAGGCGAGGATCGCCAGCAGGATCGTCCAGCTTTTCAGTGCGCCACGTTTCTCCGCAACGATGGCCGAGTGCAGAAGCGCCGTGCCTGCGATCCATGGCATCAACGACGCATTCTCCACCGGGTCCCAGAACCAGAAGCCGCCCCAGCCAAGCGTGTAATAGGCCCACCAGGAACCCATGGCGATGCCGATGGTGAGCGAGAGCCATGCCGCGAGTGTCCACGGTCGCACCCAGCGCGCCCAGCTCGCATCAACACGGCCTTC
>JBAYOU010000262.1:0-3537 GCA_041678065.1 Parvibaculum sp.
GGCGAGCGAAAGCCTCAAGGGCATGGTCGAGGGTGTGGAAGTGACAGAGCGCCAGCTCCTCGCCATTTTCGAGCGCCACGGCATTCGCGAGATCACGCCGAAGCCGGGCGAGCGCTTCGACCCCAATCTGCATGAAGCCATGTTCGAAGTGCCGGGAACCGAGCATCCCTCCGGTAGCGTTGTGCATGTCATTCAGGCCGGCTACACCATCGCCGATCGCCTGCTGCGAGCCGCGCGCGTGGGCGTTGCCAAGGATGAAGGCGGCACACAGAGCGGCGGCAAGGTCGATACGACGGTTTAAGCTCTCTCCGTTATTGCGCGCGCAAACGGAGCAATTCAGAGCGGCGGATTCAGTATCGTTCGCTCTGGATTGCATTGTCTCTTGCGCTCTTCGCAATGAAGAGCACCCTGCCCCTCAGGTCTGGATATTCACCAGCACCACGCCTGTCTGTTCAACATACTCATCCCAGAGCGTGAGCATTTCGGCGAGGCGCGCGGGCAAAGCGGCGGCGAGGTCTTCCGTTTCGCCGGGGTCTTTTGCCACATCATAGAGTTGCCATTCGTCCGTGCCTTCCGGTGCCGGTATCCAGATCGCTTTCCAGTCACCCTTGCGAATACCCCGCCTTCCGAAAAACTCCCAGCCCGTCACCGCGTCCGCCGGATGCACGTTTTCCGCCCTGCCTTCAAACCACGGCAGCAGCGAGCGGCCCATGGGCGGCACGACTCCGCGGCCCTTGTAAGTCGGTGCGGGATGCGCCGCGCCTGCGAGATCAAGCAGTGTCGGCATTACATCCATCACCGTTGAAAAAGCGTGGCCGATGGCAGGCTCCGGCACGAGCTTTGGCCAATGCGCAAAAGCAACAACGCGAATACCGCCTTCTGATGTGTAGGTCTTGTAGAGGCGTGATGGTGCCGTTGCCGCCTGCGCCCAGCGCGGCCCATACCAGACATAGGAATTGGGCCGCCCGATATTCTCAAGACTGTTGTCGTAATGGCGTTCGATGAAATCCATGAGATATGGACCGAAGACAGGCACCGCCTCAATGAGCGCGCCTTCCGCGCCATTGTCCGACATGAAAAGAATGAGCGTGTCATCAAGCTCGCCCGTCTCGCGCAGATGGTCCACCACACGGCCGACATTCCAGTCGAGCCGCTCCACCATCGCCGCATAGACTTCCATGGCGCGGGATGAGCGGGCGCGCTCTTCCTCATTCATCTCATCCCAAGGTTTGTTCTTCGCGACGATAGGATGCGGCTTGATGTCTTTCGGGCAAAGCCCCAGCGCCTTCAGCCTTTCAAGCCGTTCCGCACGCAGGGCTTCCGGCCCTGCATCATAGCGGCCCTTGTATTTTGCAATCAGATCATCGGGCGCCTGAAGCGGCCAATGCGGCGCGGAGAAGGCGAGATAGGCGAAGAAGGGACGATCATCATTTCGCTCATCGAGATATTGAAGGAGCTTCGTCGTGAAGCCGTCCGACGAATAGAAATCCTCAGGCAGATCGACGAAACGATTATCTTCTGTATAGAGAGTATCTTGCGCGGGAAAGCCAGTACCCGCTTTTGGCGACGATGCGTAATGGTTCGCAGCGCCCGGCAGCAGCGCGAAGGAACGCTCAAAGCCGCGCGCATAGGGCGAGGTTTCGATCGTATGGCCGAGATGCCATTTGCCTGACATGAGGGTGAGATAACCCGCATCGCGCAGCAACTCCGGCAAGGTCGCGACGCGCTCATTCAGATAACCCTCATAGCCGGGCTTGCCGCGTTGCGTCGGATGCAGCACCTCCACATGGGTGCCAAGCCCTGCGATATGATGATCGGTGCCGGAAAGCAGCATGGCGCGTGTCGGCGCGCAGGCGGGCGCGGAATGAAAATTCGTCAGCCGCAGCCCCTTCATCGCCAGCGCATCGAGATGCGGCGTCGATATCTCGCCCCCGAAAGAGCCGAGATCCGAGAAGCCCATATCGTCTGCCACGATCACCAGAAAGTTTGGTCGTTTCCCCATCACCCTCCCCCTTTATCTATAGGCTTGAGGCACAAAGACTCTGCGACAGGCATTTCACCGTCAACGGAGAAAATGGACCCGTGTCCATTTTTGATGGTATGCAAGGTGCAGGCTTGAAAGTGGCGCTTGAGCGGGTATATAACACCGTTATATTCTGGGGAGGAAACGACCATGCTGATGCTCTGGATTGCTGCTGCCTTTTTTCTTGCCGTCCATCTGCTCGTCGCCGGCACCAGCCTGCGGGGCAAGATCGTGGGGGCTATTGGCGAAAAAGCGTGGCTGGCGACTTTCTCGGTCGTCTCGCTTGTCGGCATTGGCTGGCTCGCCTGGAGCTTCAATCAGGCGGTGCTCGGGCCGAACCATCTTTACTGGGCGGCCCCGCTCTGGGCGTTGCACCTCTCGCCGCTCGTCATTCTGCTTGCCGCGCTGTTCGTGGTGATCGGCATCACCACGCCGAACCCGACCGCCGTGGGCGCAGAAGCACTCGCGGGGAAGCCCGAAACGGTGAAAGGCATGCTCCGCATCACGCGGCACCCCTTTCTCTGGGGCGTGGCCATCTGGGCGCTCTGGCATCTGCTCATCAATGGCGATCAGGCTTCGATCATCTTCTTCGGCACATTCGCGTTGCTCTCCATCCTTGGCACTTTCTCCATCGACAAGAAGAAGCGCCTGAAGCTCGGCGCGGCATGGAACGATTTCGCCAACCGCACCTCAAACCTGCCTTTCGCCGCTATCTTCGCCGGGCGCAATCAACTGAATATCGGCGAACTCGGCTGGTGGCGAATCCTCCTCACCCTCATCATCTTCGCAGCGGCGTTTTACGGCCATCTCTGGGCTTTCGGCGTGTCCCCGGTGCCGGGCTGGCAGCCTTACTAAGAGTCTGTTGGGGAAGTTCCCCAAGGCCTCTCAGATGGTCAACAAACCAACCTCGTCATGGCCGGGCTTGACCCGGCCATCCACGTCCTAGCGGCAAAACCAAAGGTAAAGACGTGGATGGAGGGGAAGAGGCTTTTCAAACAGTCTCAAAAGCGGGCTTCGTCACCCGGCGGAGTGTCAGGTTGATCCTGCCGCCGCCGGGAACAAGCGTGGAGGAGCCGGGGATCACGCGGTCCACGCCGTGATAGCGCAGACGTGAGGCACCGCCCAGCACCAGCACATCGCCGCTCGCGAGTCTGAAGCTTCGTGACCTGTCGCCACGGGCGAATCCGCCGATGCGGAAGACGCATGTATCGCCAAGCGAGATGGAGACGACCGGTGCGTCGAGTGCCTCTTCATCCTCATCGCGGTGGAGCCCCATGCGGGCTTTCGGCGCGTCATAGAGATTGACGAGGCAGCATTCGGGCGGGGCAAGGTAGTTCGCCACGTCTGCCCATATGTCGAGTAGCAGCGGCGGAATGGGCGGCCAGGGGCGGCCGGTTGCCTCGTTCAGCGCGGCATAGCCATAGCCATCAGACCGGGAGACCCAGCCAAGCGGGCCGAAATTCATCTGATGGATCGACCAGGGCTTGCCCGTGCGAGGCATGCGGGGGCGATAA
>JBAYOU010000263.1:0-3531 GCA_041678065.1 Parvibaculum sp.
ACCACCGAAGAATGCGCTCTGCCTTGATCTTGCACCCGGCCTCGGCGGCGGCATGCGCGCTGTGGCTCGGGCTCTTGGCGTGCGGATCAATGGCATTGAGTGCGATCCGGAGCTTGCGGAAGCGGCCGCTTCGCTTTCATCCGGAGTAGAAGACAGCGCGCCAATCCGGGGGGCTTATGACGGGCTTGGTCGGGAAGATTTCGAGCCAGCGGGTGGCCATGCAGCAATTTTCATGCGCGAGGCGATGTTTGCGGTTGAAGACCGTGAAAGAATGCTTGCGGCAATGCATGAATCTCTCACGGAGGATGGCTCTCTCATTCTGACCGATTTCGTGGTGACAGGTGACGGCGATGCTGTGGCCCATTGGCAAGCGGTTGAGCCTAACGACGCCGACCCATGGACCGAAGCCGAATATCGCAAAGCCCTTGAGGTGCAACATTACAGAATCGAAAGTTTCGATGATCTGACACGCGAATACCTGCCTCTCATCAAGGAAGGGCTGCGCCGCTTCCATGATTGTCTGCAGAACGTCAAACTTCCGCCCGAAACAGTTCCTATATTGATGCGTGAAGGCAATCTTTGGCTTGCGCGTAGCCAGGCTCTGGAAACAGGACAGCTTTCATTCGTTCACATTCATGCGCGCCGTGTTTCTCCTCCCGTTGAGAGGGAGGGGGAATATGATGAACACGGATAATGGACGCAAGGCCGAGTATTGGCCGCTAAAGGAGTATGAAATGTCTGAAAGGGTTATGCGGCCAAATGAAAGCCGGACGCGCATTGAGCCCATTTTCGACGCTTCAGGTGCATTGAAGCGTCACGTATTGTACAAGAAAGACGCTGCCCGTCAGGAACAGAGCGGAGATACCGCACCGAAGAAAGAGTAGCTGGTTTCCCCACTACCCTATTTCGAGGTCGTCACTATGGGCCTCTTCTTCGGCTTCTTCCATGCGCCGCACATGATGGCGATAGCGCATGATGGCAACAGGAATTGACGCGAGATAGATCGCGCAAAGCCCGCTAAAGGCGACCCAGGGATAGCTCAGGACGATCGCCGCGCTCATGCCCACAACCAGCAGAATGGGAAGGACCATGTCCCGCCGGATGTGCAGTCCCAAGCGCTTGCCGGAAAAAGTCGGGATACGACTGACCATGAGGAACGCGACTGCAAGGGCGTGGATGGCGATGAGAAGCGGCACTTCCTGCATCCAGGACACACCGGCAAAGGACAGATAGAGCGGCAGCATGACGAGCCCCGCCGCTGCCGGCGCCGGAACGCCGACGAAGTAGTTTCCTGTCCAAACCGGCTTATCGGGGTCTTCCAACGCCACATTGAAGCGCGCGAGGCGAAGCGCGCTGCAAACGGCGAACCCGAGCACCGCGATCCACCCCATGCCGCCAATATCGCCCAGCGACCAAAGATAGAGCACGACGACGGGCGCCACACCGAAATTGACGAAATCGGTAAGCGAGTCGAGTTCTGCACCAAAGCGTGTCGTGCCTTGAAGCAGCCGGGCGATACGCCCATCCAGCGCATCAAAAACGGAGGCGATGATGATGGCTACGACCGCCGCCTCATAACGACCTTCAATGGCAAAGCGGATAGCGGTCAGGCCTGCGCAAAGCGCGAGGACCGTGATCGCATTCGGGATGATGGTGCGCACGGGAAGCTGCGCGAAATGCCGCGCCCGACGCGCCCGCACGCTTTCGGCAACGCGAAAGCCGCGGCCAGAGCGAGGTTCGAAAGGGGGCGTCGGTCCGGACATTCTGTGCAGCCTCTACGCGCAATTATAGATGATGCGGCGCGGCAAGCGTCGTATCGGCAAGAACCGTCTCACCGGCAATCGCGGTCTGACCGACCGCGACGAGCGGCACTGCGCCTTGCGGCAGATACACATCGAGGCGGCTGCCGAAGCGGATAATGCCGAAACGTTCCCCTGCCGCGAGGTCGTGTCCCTCCTTCACATCGCAAACGATGCGGCGGGCAACGAGACCGGCAATCTGCACCACCACAATATCTTCACCATCCGCGCGCTCAATCACCATCGAGTTGCGCTCATTCGCATCGCTCGCCTTGTCGAGATCGGCATTGAGGAAAAGGCCGGGGCGGTAGGCGACACGCTTCACCTTGCCCGCAATTGGCGAGCGGTTCACATGGCAATTGAACACATTCATGAAGATGCTGACGCGGGTGCGCGTCATGTCGCCAAGGCCAAGTTCCTCCGGTGGGCTCGCTTCTGTGATGAGGTTCACCACACCATCGGCCGGGCTGATCACAAGGCCTTCACGCGTCGGCGTCACGCGATCAGGATCGCGGAAGAAATAGAGGCACCAGAGGGTCAGCACCACACCGATCCAGCCCAGCGGGTTCCAGATCATGAAAAGAACAACGGTAATTGCCGCAAAGATGACCGCCCAGCGGTGTCCTTCGCGGTGAATCGGCGTCAGTATCGAAGTGATGGCGTCCATATTCTGCTTCTTGATCTCATGTTGCCTTGGCCAGGCGCGGAGTGTAGCGCGGGTGGGGCTTGGGGTTAAGCAAATCCGGGATCGATTTCGGCGTCCACAAGCGTCGCCTTGTCGCGGAGGTCTATTTCATTCCTGCGGGCGCTGCCTTCTGTACGCTCGAGGGCTTCGTCAGATTCGCGCTGACGGTTCCACATGGAGGCATATACCCCGCCCAAAGCGAGGAGTTCCGCATGCCTGCCCCGCTCCACCACGCGCCCCCTGTCAAGCACCAGAATCTCGTCGGCATCCACCACAGTGGAGAGTCGATGTGCGATGATGAGCGTGGTCCGATCCTTCGATATGCTCCGCAACGCAGCCTGAATTTCCCGCTCCGTATGCGTGTCGAGAGCCGAAGTCGCCTCATCGAGTACCAGAATCGGGGGATTCTTCAATATTGTGCGGGCGATGGCGACACGCTGCTTTTCCCCGCCTGAAAGCTTGAGGCCACGTTCGCCAACGCGGGTGTCGTAGCCTTGAGGCAAGCTATCAATGAAAGTGCTGATCTGGGCGAGGCTCGCTGCTTCTTCTACTTCGGCATCGCTCGCCTCCGGCCGACCATAGCGGATGTTGTAGCGGATCGTATCGTTGAAGAGCACCGTGTCCTGCGGAACCATCCCGATGGCCGCGCGCAGTGACGATTGCCGCACATCGCGAATATCCTGCCCATCGATGCGCACGACCCCGCCTGAAATATCATAGAAGCGGAAAAGGATGCGCGCGACTGTGGATTTCCCCGCGCCTGATGGACCGACAATGGCAAGCGTGCGCCCAGCCGGGACACGGAAGGAAATCCGGTCGAGGATCGGGCGGTCAGGATCATAGTGAAAACCGACCCCATCAAACTCGAGTGCGCCGCCCGCCACTTCAAGATCGGATGCGTTCGGTTTGTCGCTGATCTCGGCGGGCACTTGCAGCAATGCGAACATGGTTTCCATGTCGATCAGCGCCTGACGAATTTCCCGGTAAACCGTGCCCAGCATGTTGAGCGGCTGGTAGAGCTGGATCAGATAGGCGTTGATCATCACG
>JBAYOU010000264.1:0-3530 GCA_041678065.1 Parvibaculum sp.
GATCTCGATGACGAGATTCCCTTCTGACGTAGGGGCACACGCGGCCTGTATTTGAGAGGCTGTTTGAAAAGCCTCCTCACAACATCGTCATATCGTCATGGCCGGGCTTGACCCGGCCATCCATGTTTTGCGGCGAGCAAAAGCAAAGACGTGGGTGGCCCGAATAAATCGGGCTATGACGAGACGAGGTTGGTTTGTCGACGATTCAAGCGTGCCTGAAAAGCGCCTGGGCTGCTTTCGCCTGACTGCGCGCGTGAACTTCTTATTCAGACTGAAACCATAATCTGTATAGTCGAAGGAGAGTCGAGGCGACCTGATACGTGGTGAAGCAATAACAATGAAGAAGAAACCCGTTCTGGTAGGGGGCGCACTGATCGCGGCCTTGTTGCTGCTTGTGGTCATCGTTCGGATGATTGGAGGCGATGCTTCCGCGCCGGGCGATCCGAGGCTTGATCCACCTATCGTGAAGCTCGCGGTACCTGTGCCGGTGGATGGTGCCGAGCGCGGTTTTACGGGCGTGATTGCGGCGCGGGTGCAGAGCGATCTTGGTTTTCGCGTCCCCGGCAAGATCGTAGAACGCTTTGTCGATACGGGGCAGCAGATCAAGACCGGCCAGCCGCTGATGCGGATTGACGAAGCCGATCTCGGTTTTGCGCTGACGGCGAAGCGCAATGCTGTTGCCGCGGCGCGCGCAGCGGTTGGTCAGACAAAAGCAGATGCGGAACGCTATGCGAAGCTGCTCGAAGAGGGATGGGTTCCGCGCCAGCGCTATGAGCAGGCAAAGGCCGCTGCGGATGCTGCGCGGGCGCAGCTTGCGGCAGCAGAGGCCGAGGCGAAGATGGCAGAGAATGCCGCCGCCTATGCTGTTCTCACATCTGACGTGGACGGAACGGTTGTTGAAACGCTGGGTGAGCCGGGGCAGGTCGTTGCTGCCGGTCAAACAGTGATACGCATTGCGCAGGCCGGCCCGCGTGAAGCGGTGGTAGTGCTCCCTGAAACCGTTCGGCCAGAGATTGGCTCTGTGGCGGAAGCTACATTGTATGGCAATGAGGCTGGGCGGTTCACCGCACATCTTCGGCAGTTGTCGGACGCCGCAGACCCGCTGACGCGCACCTATGAAGCCCGCTATACGCTGGAAGGTGTTGCCGCAAGTGCGCCGCTTGGCGCGACGGTCACGATCCGCTTTGCACGCGAAACTGGCGAGGCCGAAGTTCAGGTGCCGCTTGGGGCTATTCTTGATGATGGCCGGAAAACGGGCGTATGGGCCTTTGATGCTTCTTCTTCCACCGTGCATTTCAAGCCGGTGAAACTTGTTCGCCTGACCAGCGAACATGCCGTTATATCCGGCCTGAGCACGGATGGTCCGATCGTCGCGCTCGGCGCGCATCTTCTATATGAAGGCGCGACCGTCAGAACGACGGCAGAAGGCGGAAGCGACGAATGAGCCTGAACCTTTCTGCGCTCGCAGTTCGCGAACGGGCTGTCACGCTGTTTGCCATGCTGCTGCTCATGGTGGCGGGTGCCTATGCGTTCTTCGCGCTTGGGCGTGCGGAAGACCCCGGCTTCACACTGAAGAACCTCACAGTGACGGCTGCATGGCCCGGCGCAACGGCGCGCGAGATGCAGGAGCTTGTTGCAGAGCCGCTGGAAAAACGGCTTCAGGAACTGACCTGGTATGACCGCGTGGAGACAACGACGCGGCCGGGCTTTGCCTTCATGACGCTCACGCTGAAAGACACCACGCCGCCTTCAACCGTGTCGGAGGAGTTTTATCAGGCGCGAAAGAAACTCGGGGACGAGACGGGTAATTTGCCGTCCGGCGTGTTCGGGCCTTTCGTGAATGATGAATATGCGGATGTGAGCTTTGCCCTTTATGCGCTCAAGGCGAAGGGCATGCCGATGCGTGAGCTTGTGCGGCAGGCGGAAGTGATCCGTCAGGACCTGTTGCATGTGCCGGGCGTGAAGAAGGTCAATATTGTCGGTGAGCGACCGGAGCAGATATTTGTCGAGTTTTCTCCGGCGCGGCTTGCGACCCTTGGTGTTGCGGGACAGGACATCATCGCTGCCTTGCAGCGGCAGAATACCGTTACGCCGGCGGGCTCGATTGAAACGAGAGGGCCGGAGCTTTTTGTCAGGATTGATGGCGCCTATGACAGCGTGCGCGCAATTGCCGACACGCCGATTGTTGCGCAGGGCCGGACGCTGAAGCTTTCCGACATTGCAGATGTTCGGCGCGGCTATGAAGACCCGCCGACCTATCTCATCCGTCATCAGGGTGAGCCGACCATCATGCTCAGTCCCGTCATGCAGGATGGCTGGGATGGTCTCGCGCTTGGGGATGCGCTTGAGCAAAAGATCGCTGAGATCAAAAACATGCTGCCGCTTGGTATCGAACTTGCCAAAGTGACGGATCAGTCGGTGAATATCAGTTCGGCGGTTGACGAGTTCATGGTGAAGTTCGCCATGGCGCTTGGTGTGGTGCTGCTGGTGAGCCTGCTCAGCCTTGGCTGGCGCGTCGGCATTGTCGTGGCTGCGGCTGTTCCGCTGACGCTTGCCGTTGTGTTTCTCATCATGCTGGAGACGGGGCGGTTCTTCGACCGCATTACGCTTGGTGCGCTCATCCTTTCGCTGGGGCTTCTTGTGGACGATGCCATCATCGCCATTGAGGTGATGGTGGTGCGGATGGAGGAGGGCGTGGACCGCATTGCGGCTGCCGCCTATGCGTGGAGCCATACGGCGGCGCCCATGCTGTCGGGCACGCTTGTGACTATTGCGGGCTTCCTGCCGGTCGGCTTTGCGCCATCATCGGCGGGCGAATATGCGGGCAATATTTTCTGGGTCGTGGGCTTCGCGCTTATCGTTTCGTGGATTGTGGCGGTCGTTTTCACGCCCTATCTCGGCGTCAAGCTGCTACCCGAAATCAAGCCGGTGGAAGGCGGGCTTCACGCGATTTACGACACACCGAATTACAGGCGTTTGCGCCATCTCATCACACTTGCCGTGCGAAACAAATTTCGGACCTGTGCGATTGTGGTGTTTGCCTTTGTTGTTTCTGTGTTCGGGATGGGGTTCGTGAAGCAGCAGTTTTTCCCGACATCCGACCGCCCCGAAGTGCTGGCAGAGGTTCGGTTGCCGGAAGGCAGCAGCATCAGCGCGACGACAGAGGCTGTGAAAAAGATTGAGGCATGGCTGAGTGAGCAGCCGGAAGCGAAGATTGTTTCCAGCTATATCGGTCAGGGTGCACCGCGCTTCTTCTTCTCCATGGCGCCGGAACTGCCTGATCCTGCTTTCGCCAAGATCGTCATCATGACCTCTGATCCGGAAGCGCGGGAAGCGTTGAAGCATCGGTTCCGGCTCGCCGTATCCAACGGGCTGGCGGCCGAGGCCTATGTGCGAGTGACGCAGCTTGTGCTTGGCCCGCCTACACCTTTTCCTGTGGAGTTTCGGGTGATGGGACCAGACCCCGTGAAGCTCGCGGCAATCTCGGAAGAGGCGCTTGGCATCATGCGTGGTCTGGATGATGTGCGGAA
>JBAYOU010000265.1:0-3509 GCA_041678065.1 Parvibaculum sp.
GCTCCATCTATGCCGGCACGAATGAGATTCAGCGCAACATCATGGCAAAGGCCGTGCTCGGCCTTTGATATCTGAGGCTGGGATATATGAGATGGGTCAGCGTGCCATCAAACGGCGCGCGCCCACCCACAAAAGCCAGACGAAACCGACGAGAAGGGCAAGGGCCGCGATACACGCAAGGATGATCGCGGTCCTGTACTCCTCCGCCAGATTGAGCGTGAGCTGCTTCATCTGTGCATAGCCTTCCGGCATTTCCAGCACACCGACACGTTCCGCATAGGCGTCATACTCCGCGCGCATCTCGGCGAAAAGATCAGGCCTTTCTTCCGAAAGGTCATGCGTCTCGCCCGGATCGGTCGCGATGTTATAAAGATACCAATTGCCATCACCGTAAGGTGGCATGTTGCGCACAAGCTTGTGGTCGCCACGGAAAAGCGCCGCATTGCCCGCCGCTTCAAGACCAACCGCATCACCCGCGCCATAATGCTGATTGCTTGCACCGCTAAGCAGCGGCAGGAGGGAGCGACCCGTCATAGGCTTCACCGTACGCCCGTCAAACTTCGCGACCGGCGACACACCAGCGAGATCAAGAATGGTGGGCGCAATATCGGTGATGAAGCTGAATTGCGATACATGCCCCCGCGCCGGAATGCCGTTGCCCGCAACAATGAAGGGAACGCGAAGCCCGCCTTCCCCCGCATAGAGCTTGAAGAAGGAACCGGGTGACGCCGCAGCGCTCGCAAATTCCGGCCCGATGAAAGCGTAAGAGCCTTTCTCGCCCAGCGTTTCGATATCGCGGCGATAACCTTCCCACCAGAGCCATTGCGAAAAGCCTGGATTCGACACGGGGTCATTCGGCTCCGGACCATTATCGGAAAGCACGAAGAAGACCGTGTTCTCATACTGGCCTGTGGCCTTCAGGTGGTCGATGAAGCGGCCAATGTGAAAATCCATCGCGTCGATCATGCCCGCATTGACAGCCATGCTCTTTGCAAAGAAAGCGCGTTCGCCTTCCGAGAGCGCATCCCAGTCGCGCAGACCTTCCGGCATCGGCCCGAGCACCGTGCTTTCAGGCAGCAACCCGCGCGCCATTACGCTCTCGAAGCGCGACTTGCGCAGCGCGTCCCACCCATCGGCATAGATGCCTTCATATTTCTCGGTGAACTCGCGCGGCGCCTGCACCGGAATATGCACCGCTTGGAAGGCGAGATAGGCGAGGAAAGGCTTTTCGCTTTCTCCTTCCTCCAGATATTCGATTGCCTTGTCCACGATGAATTTCGAGGAATAGAAATCCTTCGGCAGATCGGCAGGCTCGCCATCTTCAAACCAGGGCGCATCGCTATAGATCGGGAGATAGGAACGCTTCTCCCAATTATCCGCACCTGACGCATCAAGCGCGAAGGAACGATCAAAGCCGTGTGCGGGCGGCAGCGAAGAAGGTTCATGCCCGAGATGCCATTTGCCCGTCATCGATGTGCGATAACCCGCCCGTTGCAGAAGGCTCGCGACGGTCACGACATCATCCGCCAGACGCCCCAGATAGGCAGGTGCTTCACGATGCGCAGGCGGCAGCGTCTCAGGCAGGTTGCCGACACCGGCAAGATGACTCGACATGCCCGTCATCAGCATGGCGCGGGATGGCGAACAGACGGGCGAGACATGGAAGTTGGAAAAGATGGCACCGCGATCCGCCAGCGCATCAATGTTGGGCGTCGAAATCTCGCTGCCATAGGCACCGAAATCGCTGAAGCCCACATCATCCGCCATGATGATTACGATATTGGGCGGCGTCTCCTGCGCGCCCGCAATGCCCCCCGAAACCGCCATCATGGCCGCCGTCAACGCCCCGATACCCCATACCCTCATGCTTTTTTCTCCCTGCTCGCCCCGATCCAGTGACGGTCGAGCGGCTTTTTGCCAGAAATCGGTGTCGAAAGATTGGTCGCGTCCACAGAACTTTTAGCCGCGAGAAGGACAGAACCTTCCGTACCCAAAAATTGATTGACCTGTCCCCTCGCCGCCTCATCCAGCGCGGCATAATGCTTCCGCAAGGCAGTGAGGCAATGGACGCGGTAGCGGCTGACGGGAACGCACCACTCCACATCATCCCGGAGATAAGTCGCGTACCTCTCGCCCCGCGCAAACGCAGTCTCATTCGTAACGAGATAGGGAAGATAGTCATTCGCTACCCGCGCGAAGAGCGGCGCGAGATCATCTGCAATCCGGTCAGGAAGCGAAGCACGCTCAATTTCATCCGGCGTGGTGGCCCAAAGCCGCGCGACCCAGAGGCAGACATGCGGCGCCCGCGCCCGCATGATCGCGGCCGGTGTCGGATCAGACGAGAAGTGCCGGAACATTGAGCCGAAGAAACCGAAATCCGCCTCAACGGGCCGCTCACCCATAAGGAAGGGCCGCACTTTCAGAATACGCTCCATTGCATCAAGCGTTTCAAGGTAAAGCGTCTCGATCTGTGGCGCAGTCTCTTTCGTTACCCCATCCTGTGCGAGATAGACGCGCCGCTGCCGCCGCAGGATCATCTGGCGCCGCAACCAGAAAGGCAGCTTCAGGTTGCGCATCATCGTCCGCGCGATCTGCGCACTCATCAAAGTCATGTCATCTTTGAATGACCAGCGATAATGAAGCGCAGGCCGCCACAGCCATTCATCGCCATAGTCTTCAAGCAGCAGGCTCGCAAAGCGTGTCGCGGGGTCGCGCGGTGACAAGGCCGGTCCCGGAAACCGCTCATCGAAATCAGCCATGATCGCCGTCGTGTCGGTGAACCAGCTTCCATCCGGCATTTCGACCTGCGGCATCTGGAGAACACCCGTCGCCCGCCCGGCGCGGCGAAAGGCGGCAGTATCCATTTCCGTAAAATGATAGGGCACACCCTTCGCGCGCAGAAAAGCCTCAAGCTTGCCTGTGAAATAGGAAAGCGTGAGGCCATGCACGGTCAGGATGCCGCCTGGCGCGGATGCGGGTTCGTCCACCATCCAAATATTATGGCATGGTGAGTGCAATAACTACAAGACACCCGAAAGAGGTTGCGGCACCCTGCCCGCCTGCTAACAATCCGCCATCGACATTTTCTGACCGGAGAACCCGATGCAACTCGACGAAGCGCTGAAAGCGCGGAAATCCGCGCGCGCCTTCAAGCCCGATCCCGTGCCGCTCGACCTTGTGAAGGAAATTCTCGAACTCGCGAAATATTCCCCTTCCGGCACCAATATCCAGCCCTGGAAGGTGCATGTGGTCGCGGGCGATGTGCGCCGCCGCCTTGAGGAAGAAGTGCTCGCCCATCGCGATACGGACCCCACCGACAAGGGGGCCGAGTTCCCTCGCACCTCAAAGCGCAAGGAACCCTACACCACGCGCATGCGTACGCTTGGCAAGGAGATGTATGGCCTGCTCGGCATTCCAAAGGGAGATGCAGAGGCGAACTGGCGGCAATGGGGCCGCAATTACCAGTTCTTCGATGCGCCGGTCGGCCTCATCTTCACCATCGACAAGGA
>JBAYOU010000266.1:0-3506 GCA_041678065.1 Parvibaculum sp.
ATCCTTGATACATCGATCGGTTATGAGATGCTGACGTTCACCACGGAAGATCACAAGGAAGCGGTGCACGCCTTTCTCGAAAAGCGCAAACCGGTCTTTACCGGGCGATGAGTGAGGGCGGAGCTTCGATGACAGACCAGCCGCTCAATTTCGATGAGCCTGAGCATGTGCGTATGCTGCGCGAAACAACGCGCCGCTTTGTTGAAGCCGAGATGCCGCGCGCGAAAGCGCGGGAATGGGATCGCGGCAATATCTATCCTGCGGAGGTGATCGCGAAGCTCGGCGCGATGGGCATGATGGGCCTCACCGTGGAAGAGCGCTATGGCGGCGCAGGCATCGATATCTATGCCACCATGGCGGTGATCGAAGAGATTGCGAAACGCTCCGTCGCTGTTGCCTGCCCCTACATCATGGCCGTTTGCTATGCAGGCATGAACCTCGGTGAAAGCGCGAGCGAGGAACAGAAGCAGGAGCTGTTGCCGAAGGTCGCTACCGGAAATCTGCTATTTGCCTATGGGCTGTCGGAGCCCAATGTCGGCGGCGATCTCGCCATGGTGGAAACCACGGCGCGGCGCGAGGGCGATGACCTCATCATCAACGGGACAAAGCGCTGGTGCACAGGCGCGCATATTGCCGATTATATTTTCTGCCTGCTGCGCACCGGCCCGAAGGACGAGAAGTACCGCAA
The DNA here is from genome assembly GCA_041678065.1 of Parvibaculum sp. Classification (GTDB taxonomy): domain Bacteria; phylum Pseudomonadota; class Alphaproteobacteria; order Parvibaculales; family Parvibaculaceae; genus Parvibaculum. The sequence continues at coordinate 689 of JBAYOU010000266.1, forward strand.
TCTGAGCATCGTGCTCGTGCCGCCAAGCCTTCCCGGCATCACCATCACACCGCTCGGCCATCTCGGCATACGCGGGGTGGAGACGAAGGATGTGACGTTCCAGGATGTGCGCGTCCCCGTCTCGAATATTCTTGGCGGGGAGGCGATGTGGAACAGAGGCTGGTCGCAGCTTGCAGGCCGCGCGCTGGAAGTCGAGAAGCTCGAACTTTCCGCCTGCGCCTTGGGGCTCGCCGAGGCCGCGCTTGCAGATGCGTGGAAATATGCTGAAGAGCGCGTGCAGTTTGGCCGCGCCATAGCCGAGCATCAGGCCATTCGCCACACGCTTGCCGAAGCGCAGACGAAAGTGCGCGCCATGCGACTCATGCTGTACAGCGCAGCCTGGCTTGCCGATCAGGGGCGGCCTTGTTCAGTTGAAACGTCGATGGCGAAACTTTTCTGTTGTGAGGGAGCGGCAGAAGTGACCCAAATGTGTCTGCGTGTCACCGGCGCCTATGGGCTCTCCGATCAGATGGATATGGAACGCTATATGCGCGATGCGGTGAGCCTGCCCATTGTTGGCGGTTCATCATCCATGCAGAAGAACAATATTGCGAACCGTCTGAAGCTCGGCGCCTGAGGTGCTCATTCGAAGCGGGAGGGCCGCATGGCGGCAAGGGAGATGGAAAAGTTGGACCCGGTTGCGGCGGCGGATGGCTTTGCGGAAGAAATAGCGCGCCGCGCGGCGGAGATAGAGGCAAACCGTTTTCTGCCGCAGGACATTGCGGCGCGCTTTGCAGAGGCAGGTCTCTATCGTCTCTGCATCCCGGCGGAATATGGCGGGCTTGAAGCCCATCCGGCCGTGCTGGTGAAAACGGTGGAGCGGCTCGCGCAGGCGGACGGCTCTGCTGCCTGGTGCGTTTTTATCGGCGCAACATCTGGCTTGTTGTCGGGCTTTCTCGACCCGGCCGAGGCGCGGCGGATATTCTCTGACCCCCGTGTCATCACGGCGGGCGTTTTTGCGCCGCGCGGCAAGGCGGTGCGGGCGAGTGAAGGCGGTGTGCCGGGCTACCGCGTCAGCGGGCGCTGGCAGTGGGGGTCGGGCTCGCGCAATGCCTCATGGATATCGGGCGGGGCACTCATCATGGGTGAGGATGGAAAGCCCGAGATGGCGGCAGAAGGCATTCCGCAGAACCGCATGATGATATTCCCGGCGGCACATGTGCATCTCCATGACACATGGGATGTATCCGGTCTTTGCGGAACAGGCAGCACGGATTTTGAGGTGAAGGATATTTTTGTGCCCGCCACACGCGCGGTGAGTCTTGTGAGCGACAAGCCGCTTGCCGCGAAGCCGCTCTATTGTTTCCCGACTTTCGGCCTGCTCGGTATTGGCATTGCAGCGGTGTCGCTTGGTCTGGCGCGCGGTGCCATCGATACGCTGATCGAACTTGCGGGCGGCAAGACGCCGCAAGGTTCATCGAAGCCGCTGGCGCTGCGGACCAAGGCGCATCTCGATATATCGGAGGCAGAAGCGCATACGCGCTCCGCCCGCGCCTTCCTCATGGAAGCGATTGAGGCGGCGTGGGAGGCGGCGGTCGCCAATGGCGAAATCACCGTCGCCCATCGCCGTGACATCCGGCTTGCGACCACGCACGCAGTGCGCGCTTCGGTGCGCGCGGTTGATCTCATGTACACGCTTGCAGGCGGAAGCTCCGTCTATCGTTCATCGGCACTTCAGCGACAGTTCCGCGACGTGCATGTCGCGACACAACATATGATGGTGTCTGATGCGACTTATGAGCTGACGGGTCGCTTGCTGCTTGGCGTGCCGACAAATACGGCAATGCTCTGACGGGCAAACGGAATTCAGTAAACCAATCAGAAGGACGGGGTTACATGGCCAGAGAAAGAAAAGGCCGCGTTGAAGGCAAGATGGCGTTCATCACGGGCGGCGCGCAGGGGCTTGGCAAGGCGTCTGCCATCATGCTTGCGCGCGAGGGGGCAAAGGTCACGCTTGCCGACATCAATGAAAAGGGTGCGGCGGAAGTTGCAGCCGAGATCAATGATGAACTGCCGGGCATGGCTTTCTCGGTCGGCCTTGATGTGACGCGCGAAGATCAGTGGAAGCATGCGCTTGCCGAAGCCGACAAGGCGATGGGCGGTATCAATGTGCTTTTCAACAATGCCGGTATTGGCGGCGGCACCACGGTTGAGGAAACCGATTTTGAGACCTTCAAGAAGGTGCAGGCCGTCGATGTCGATTCGGTCTTTCTCGGCTGCAAATATGCGATCCCCTATATGGTGCCGCATGCGCCGGGCTCGATCATCAACACATCTTCCATTGCGGGTCTAATCGCGGGCCATAACATGGCCGCTTACAACGCGGCGAAGGCGGGCGTGTGGTTGCTGTCGAAGTCGGTCGCGCTTCATTGTGCAAAGCGCGGCTATCGCATCCGCTCGAACTCCATCCATCCGACCTTTATCGACACGCCCATTCTGGACGGCATGGCGCGTGGCATGTCCAAGGAAGAGCTTGTCCGCAAGCTCGCCAAGCAGGTGCCGCTTGGCATTGTGGGTGAGCCGGATGATGTGGCCTATTGCGTGCTCTATCTCGCCTCGGACGAATCAAAATTCATCACGGGTGCCGAGATCAAGATTGATGGCGGCATCAGCGCCATGTGAAGGGTGAGGCGGCCTCCAGGCGGGGCCGCTGCCTTCTATTCTCTGGATGCGGGCGGGGGGATATCAGGGCTACCGGGAATGGTGGAGCCGAGCGGAATCGAACCGCTGACCTCCTCATTGCGAACGAGGCGCTCTCCCAACTGAGCTACGGCCCCGG
>JBAYOU010000267.1:0-3506 GCA_041678065.1 Parvibaculum sp.
CCGTGAGTAGTTGCGTTTCTTCATGAAGGGAAGTCCGGCCTCCGGTCGGCAATGCCTGAAACCATCCAGTGAAGAAGGAGCCTATCTATGACCGATCGTCCCAATCTCAATAAGCGTGATTTTTTGAAGAAAGCGGGTCTCGGCGCTGCGGCCGTCGGCGCGTCCACACTTGCCGCGCCCAATATTGTGCGCGCCCAGTCGCCGATCCGATGGCGAATGCAAACCTATGCGGGTACATCTCTTGCGGAGCACGTCATCAAACCCTCCATCGATGCTTTCAACAAGGCAGCGAATGGCGAGATGATTATAGAGCTTTACACGGCAGACCAGCTTGTGCCGCAGGGTGAGCTTTTCCGTGCCGTGCAGCGCGGAACGATTGATGCGGCCCAGAGCGATGACGATTCCATGGCCGCACCAATCGATGTGTCCGTCTTCGGTGCCTACTTCCCCTTCGCCTCCCGCTACGGGCTTGATGTGCCGGTGCTCTGGGAGTGGTACGGGCTTCGCGAAATCTGGGAAGAAGCCTATGCCGAAGTCGAGGGAGTGACGTGGCTCAGCACGGGCGCATGGGATCCGTGCAACTTCGTGACAACGAAACCCATCCGCTCACTCGAGGATTTGAAAGGCCTGCGTGTCTTCACCTTCCCGACGGGCGGCAAGTTCCTTGAGCGCTTCGGCGTCGTACCCGTCACTCTGCCTTGGGAAGATATCGAAGTCGCTATTCAAACAAACGAACTCGACGGCGTTGCCTGGTGCGGCGCGACCGAGACCTACACAGTCGGCTGGGCAGACATCAATAAATATTATCTGACCAACAATATTTCTGGTGCATGGGCTGGCTCCTACATCGCCAACACCAAAAAGTGGAATGAGGTGCCCGAGCATCTGCAAACACTCTTCAAACTGACGATGGATAGCTCACACTATTATCGCCAGCACTGGTACTGGTGGGGTGAAGCCCATTACCGCACCACGGGTGGTAAGCTTGAACTGACCACCATTCCCGAAGCCGAATGGCAGAAAGTGGAAGACGAGGCCCTCAAGTTCTGGGATGAGATTGCCGCCCGTAGCCCGCGCAACGCAAGGGTTGTCGAAATCCTCAAGAAGTATGCTGACACAATGCGCAAAGCCGGCGCGCCTTATCGCTACGGCTGATCTACAAAGATTCAGGCCATCTTCCGGGCTCCGTCGCGAGGCGGGGCCCGCATTTTTTTGAAAGCGGGAACCCGCATACACTGATGGGCGTTCTCTGGTCAGGCGCGACGATGTGCGCGTAACCGGAGATAGGCGTGATGATGCGCGCATCAGGAAGATTTCTGATCCTTCTCCTAATCGCCGCTTTCCTGACAGCCCTCACTGCCTGCGACGACTATCCGAAAGACCCGGGTGGTACGCTGGAGCGCTTGCGCGGCGGCATTGTCAGGGCAGGCCACGTCGAAAATCCGCCCTGGGCAATGCGGGAGGATGGTCACATGCGCGGATCAGAAGTCGAGTTGGTGGAACGCTTCGCCGCTTCGCTCGATGCCACTGTCGAGTGGTCAGACCTCTCCGGCCATCAGGCTTTGCGAGCACTCAAGGAGCAGAACCTCGATATCGTTGTGGGTGGCTTTGTGCAAAGTGACCCATGGAGCGCGGAGGTCGGATTCACGCGGCCCTATATTCCCGGCACGAAGCATGTCATGGCTGTGCCGAATGGGGAGAACGCATGGCTCGTCGCTCTGGAGCGTTTCCTTAAAGGGCAGGCGCCTCGTAACTCCACAGGAGCGGCGCAGCCATGAGAGTCCGTGAAGCTTATGTCTGGCCCGAAGACAAGGCGCGGGCACGCCGTCGCGCCATCCGCCTGGAATGGATGACGCTCGCCAGCATGGGCTCAGCCATACTGGTTCTCTATCTGGTGCTTGGCAATTCGCAGGCCATGAAAACAGCATGGGTCGAAGATATGCTGAGCGTCATTCCCGCGATTGCCTATCTTGTGGCTGTCTCGCGTGAAAAAAAGCCGCCATCAGAAAGCTTTCCTTTCGGATTTTATCGCGCCATTTCCATTGCCTATCTTGTGGGCGCGACCGCAATGTTTCTCGTAGGTGGCTATCTTCTCGTTGATAACGCACTGACGCTTGTGAACCAGCAGCACCCGACCATCGGCCTCATGTCGATAGGCGGATATGACATATGGGGCGGCTGGCTGATGATGGCAGCCCTTCTCTATAGCTGCATACCACCCGTCATTCTCGGACGGATGAAAACGCCGATTGCCCGTGAAATTCACGACAAGCCGCTGAATGCCGATGCCAGCATGCAGAGAGCGGACTGGTTGACTGGTTTTGGTGCAATCATTGGTATCTGGGGTATCGGTTTTGGGTTCTGGTGGGCCGATGCGGCGGCCGCAATCTTCATTTCTCTCGACGTGATCTATGATGGTGGAAAACATGTTAAGCGCGCGATGGGTGATCTTGCAGATCGTGCTCCGCACACGGTCAATCGGGACAAGCGGCATCCAGCGCTTGATGCGGCAAAAGAGGCAGCGGTTTCCGTGCAAGGCGTCAAAAACGTGGCAGTAAAGTTCCGGGAGGAAGGGCATCTCCTCACCGGAACCGTCTATGCGGAACTGGAAGATGAAGCGGATGTCATAACCCGCCTCGATAGTATCCGTGATGCGGTAGAGGAGAGCGACTGGCGCTTCTATGACATCGTCGTCACGCCCGTACGCCCCGGCGGTCTGTGACAGCTCCGCTTACCTGCGGTTACGCTAGGTTTTTTGTGACACGCCAAGAACTTTTGACAGATAGTAAGGAGCCATTATCATTCTCCCCAACATGAAATGGGCCAAGCCCGCATAAATCGGAAGGGGAGACAATGGCAGACCAGGCAAGTGCGCTGAGCGACGAAGAACTCGGCTTCGATCCGAAGGTGCTGAAAGAGAAATATCGCGCAGAGCGCGACAAACGCCTCCGGAAAGAGGGCAATGAGCAATATGTCGAGATCAAGGGGCAGTTCGCATATTACCTCGAAGACCCCTATGTCGAGCCGGGCTTCAAGCGCGATGCGCTGTCGGATGAGGTTGATGTCGTGGTCGTTGGCGGCGGCTTTGGCGGCCTGCTTGCCGGTGCCCGCCTGCGCGAAGCAGGTGTAGAGCGCGTCCGCTTGATTGAGAAGGGCGGGGACTTCGGCGGCACATGGTACTGGAACCGCTATCCGGGTGCGGCCTGCGATATTGAATCCTATATCTATCTGCCGCTTCTCGAAGAGGTCGGCTACATGCCGGTCGAGAAATATTCCAAGGCCGCTGAAATTCTTGAACATAGCCGCGCCATCGGGCGCCATTTCGGCCTATATGACAATGCGCTCTTCCAGACCGAAGTGACGGAGATGCGCTGGGATGACAACGCTGCTCGCTGGATCGTCCACACCAACCGGGGTGATGCCATCCGCGCCCGCTTCATCGTCACGGCCAGCGGCCCGCTGCATCGCCCGAAGCTGCCCGGCATTCCCGGCGTTGAAAACTTCAA
>JBAYOU010000268.1:0-3493 GCA_041678065.1 Parvibaculum sp.
GAAGCTCCATCGCAACGCGCCGCGCGAGCTTGCGGTCTGGTGTAACAAGCGCCGCCGTCTTGCCGGGTGTTTCAAGCACCTCGCGCATCATCAGCGCGATGGCGCCTGCCTCGTCGCGCTCGCCCGGCGCTTCGATGAGGGTGAGGTTTCTAAGTCCCGTCGCAGCATCGCCTTTGAGAGCCATGAGGCGCGCGCGCCATTTATCGGTTGTTTCGGCGGGACGCAGCGCTTCAGACAGAATACGCGCGCGCGTCGCGCGCGGTGCATCCAGCGGCGTGCCGGGCCAGAGCTTCACATCCGCCCGCTCGGCCCGGAGACGGAGCAGCAATTTCTTCATGCCATATTGTGGATGAGAAGCAGTGCCCGGCTCACCGAGCCCTTGCCAGCTTTCTTCATCGATATCCAGGTCGAGCCCCGGCAGCACCACGGCACCAAGCGGCAGATGGGCGACGACACTCAGAAGGTCCGCCGTTGCGGGGATCGAGCCTGTTGACCCCGCCGCGATGACGGGGCCGGGCGGCGGCTCCGCCTTCCATGCTTCCGCTTGCGCGCGAAGGAGATGATTGCGTCGCTCCGCCTGCTCCATATAGCCAAGGCGCGAAAGCTCCTCCGGCCAGCGGTCAGTCAGCACTTTCAGAAAGTCTATCGTCACCTGCCAGTGATCGGCGAATTCTTCCGGCACGAGCGCAGAGAGCTGCGAAAGGTCGGCGCCTTCCGTTATCACCATGTCGAGGAAACTGCCGAGATCGCCCGCAAGGCCGAGCGCGCGCACATCATTCTCGCCGCTCTCTTCCATGATAAGGCGGGCAAGGCGGAGCTGGCGTTCAAGCGCGGGCATGGGCGGCGGGAGAGTGAGCGCCTCTTCCCCGAGGCCCGCCGGATTGAGAATGAGTTCTTCCTCATCCACATCGCCAAGCGCGCGAATGGTGGGCAGGATCAGCGCCTTCCCGCCGCTCGCGCGCAGAAAGGCATCGCCCAGCGCGCGGACGGCGCGGCGGGTCGGCAGAAGGATCGTCGCATCGGCAAGCTCGAACTGCCCCGCGAAGCGCCCGCCAAGCGTCACATCTTCAAGCAACGTCACCGCCAGCCGCTCGAGAAACGGGGCTCCGGGCGGCATGGTGAACAGGATCGGGGAATCAGCCCTCATGGGCTTCATGTTAGCGCGTCGCGCGTCACAAATCCCGCAGGAAGGCTTCCGCCTCGGCGAGATCTTCCGGCGCGCCAACATGCATCCAGACGCCGGACATGCGATGGCCGAAAAGACGGCCCTTTTCGATCAGCCGATCCCAGATGAGATTGGTTGAAAACGGCCCATCCGGCCCATCAGCAAAGAGGCCGGGCTTGATGATCTGCACGCCTGCAAACATATAGGGCGCTGTTGTTGAGGGGTCGCGGCGGGCGAGCAGCCCTTCCTCATCCATCTGAAAATCACCCCGCCCGACATAGCCGATAGTGCGCGCAGCGTCCGCGATCATCAGCAGCGCATCCATGCGCTCCGGGTCCCAGGCGGCCATGAGGCTTGCGAGATTGGAGCCAATTTCATCTGCCCAGACGGAATCGGAATTGAAGGTGATGATCGGGTCATCGCCCAGAAGCGGCAGCGCCTTTTTTGTGCCGCCACCCGTATCCAGCAGGGCTTCGCGTTCATCGGAGATGATGATGCGCGGATGGCGGCGGGACGCGAGATGTGCTTCCAGCATGTCGGCTAGATAATGGACATTCACAACCGCTTCAGCGATGCCCGCATCCGCCAGCCGATCCAGCACATGGTCGATCAGCGGCTTGCCCGCAAAGGGCACGAGCGGTTTCGGCATTGTGTCAGTGAGCGGGCGCATGCGGGTGCCCATGCCCGCCGCCATGATCATCGCCTTGCTGATCTGCACCATCTCAGCCCTGCTTCAACATGTTTGCTTCAAGCCAGCGGGCAAGGTCGCAAAGGGCCTCGTGAGCGAGGTTGCGGCGGAGATAATCCATGGTGCGCGGCATATGCGCCATATAATGCGGCTTGCCATCGCGTTTCAGCAGGCGGGGCCACAAGCCTATGAGGCGCAGCGCCCGCTCCGCACCAAGCACCGCATAGGACGCGCGGAACTCTTCCTCGTCAAAACCGGAAAGCTCCGCCTTCGCACAGGTGATGTAATGGGCAAGCATGGCCTCTTCCCGCGCCACGGATACATCGCGCCGCGCATCCTGAAGGAAGGAGACGAGATCGTAGGCGCGGCTGCCAATAAGCGCATCCTGATAATCGATCAGGCCCACACGGGCGATGCCTTCGCGCGCGCCGAGCCAGAGAAGGTTCGGCGAATGGTAATCGCGGAGGAAGAGCGTCGGCACGCCTGCATCAATATGAGGCCGGAGTTCGGTCCAGAGCGCGTGATAATCATCGCGCATCGCGGGTGTTGCTTCGCGTTCAAGGATCGCCGGAAAATACCAGTCGAGCGGTACATCGAGTTCGGCGCGAAAAACACTGTCATCGAAATGCGGCACCTGATGCGACGTGCCATCCCCTATGGGGAGGGATTGCGGTGCGGGCACAGACTGGAGGCGGATCAGCGTTTCAACGCCTGCACGGTAGAGCTCATTCAGTTCCTCACCGGACGGACCCCTCCCCTGCTCAATCAGCAACCCATAAACATGGTCGCCCAGATCTTCCATCAGCAGAAGGCCGTGAGTGAGATCAATCGCGATGAGTTCAGGCGCGGTGAGGCCAAGGCGGCGCAGATGCTCGCCCACCGCAACGAAGGGGCGCACATCTTCTGCCAGATGCGCGATGCGGCTATAGGCGGCGCGGCCCGGCACCACCGGCGCATCCGGCCCCGAAGGCCAGTCCATCAGCACGGCCGGGCGGCCTGCAAGCGACAGGCGCTCATAGCGGCGCGAGGACGCATCGCCTGCGAGGGGGCGACGCTCGGCCTTTTCCCAGCCTGCTTCTTTCAGAAAGCTGCGGATCGTTTCTTCGCGTATCGTCAAAGCGAGAGTCCCCCAAGCCGCGCAGCCCAGCTTCCCGAGCCTTTAAGCCGCACACCCCGCCTGCCTTCTGGCATGAGAGAGAGCGTGATGTCGAGACGATCGCGCGAGAGATGCCGGATTTCGACCTCAGCCCTTTCCGGCCATTCGACCAGCACGACACCTTCATTGGCAAATTCGGCAAGGCCAAGCTCGCGCAGTTCCCCCGGCTCTTCGATCCGGTAGAGATCAGCATGGGCGAGGAGGAGCGCCGGGCTTTCATAGGTCTGGACGAGGGTGAAGGTGGGCGAGGGCACATCCTCGGCAAGACCATGTGCCGCCAGATGCGCCTGTACCATGGCACGTGCGAGCGCGGTTTTACCGACACCGAGGTCGCCCCGCAGCAAGATCAGATCACCGATCTGCAGGCGCGCCGCCAGCGCCTTGCCGAGAGAGCGTGTTGCCACCTCGTCGGCAAGCTCGACCTCCAGAAGATGGGGATTTTCTGCGACCATGCGCGTTTTTAGCCCGCCCTTTCCCGATCGCC
>JBAYOU010000269.1:0-3489 GCA_041678065.1 Parvibaculum sp.
TCGGCATATTCCACGATCACGATGGCGCCATCGACCAGCAGGCCAACGGCAAGCAACATGCCGAACATCACCATCATGTTGACAGTGTAGCCCGCTGCCGAAAGGAAGAAGAAGGCGATCATGAAGGAGGTGGGAATGGCAACGCCCACCAGTGCCGCCGAGCGAAGCCCGAGCACCGCCACGATGATGACCATGACAAGCACGATGGCTGTCATGATGGAAGACTGGAGAGAGCCGAGCGAGCTGTAGATCCAGTCCGAGGCATCAAGCGTGAAGTTGATGTGAACGGCCTCCGGCCAATCCTGCGTGAACTCATCAACGACGCGGCGCACCTGCTCATTATTGTCGATGATGTTGGTGCCGATACGCTTCGTGATTTCGATGGCGATGGCCGGATGCCCGTTGAAACGTGCATAGCCATCCGCATCCTTGAAGGTACGACGAATTTCGGCGACATCGGAAAGCGTTACAACGCCATCGCCCGACACTTTGATTGGCAGTTCGAGCACGTCTTCGCGCGTCTCGAAAAGACCTGGTACCTTGATCGAGAAACGGCCTTGCCCCGTATCAATATTCCCGGCTGCCACCAGCCGGTTATTGAGCGAGACGATATTGATCAGCTCGCTATGCGAGATGTTGTAGGATTCAAGCTTTGCGGGATCGATGACGATTTCGAGAAGTTCTTCCCGGTGGCCGACTAGTTCGGCCTGAAGAACGGTCGGAATGGCCTCGATCTCATCCTTCAGCGCCTGCGCCGCGTTGAAAAGCGTGCGCTCCGGCACATCGCCGGAGAGCGTTACGACAAGAACGGGAAAGAGCGAGGTGTTGAACTCGCGGATGATCGGTTCTTCCGTGTCGCTCGGCAGTTTTGCGCGCGCAAGGTCCACTTTCTCGCGTACATCCTGAAGGGCGGAGCTTTTGTCGAAGTTCACATCGAACTCAAGCAGAATGCCGGCATGGCTCTGCGAGGCGATGGCAACGATCTCCTTCAGCCCTTCAAGAGAGCGCAGTTCCGTTTCCATGGGCCTGATGAGCAGGCGCTCGGAATCCTCCGGCGAAATGCCGTGATGGAGGATCGAGACATAGAAAAGCGGGATCGGGATATCCGGGTCCGCTTCCTTCGGGATCGTGATGAAGGAAATGATGCCCGCTGCCACGAGGAGAACCATCGTGGTGAGGACGGTGCGGACGCGCTGCAATATGGCGTCGATGGGGGAGATCACAGAGAAGCTCCAACCTGTGTTGCGGGCACGGCTTCAACCTTCTGCCCCTCGGTGACGAAATCCTGCCCCACCGTAATGAGCGTGACCTTTTCCGGCAGACCCGCGACCCAGAGCCCTTCGGGCGTGTCATCAATCGGGCGGATCTGATTGAAGGCGACACGACCTGCTTCATCCACAGTGCGCACACCCACAACGCCGCCATCATTGAGCGTGATGATATTGCTTGGAATGCGGTGCGCAGGTACAGACTCAGCAGGGATCGAAATCTCGGCGGTGACACCGGAGCGCAAGCGGAAATCCTTGTTGGGAATCTCAAGCTCTACCCGGAAAGTGCGCGTAGCGGGATCGGCTGTCTTGGAAATGAAATGGACGCGGCCTTCCACCGTCTCACCGGTGATGAGGCGCGCCCTGCCCGGCGAGCCATCCTTGATTGCGCCAACGCGGTCTTCTGATACCTGGCCGATAACGAGCAGCGGATCGAGTTCCACCACAAGCCCGCAGACATCGCCCATCCGCATATAGTCGCCAACCTCGACCGGGCGATCGTCAAATATGCCATCGAAGGGAGCGACAATGTTTGTCTGGCTGAGTTCGATTTCCATCTGCTTCAGCCGTGCAAGTGCAGCGTCATAGGCCGCCTTGTCGGCTGCCGCAGCGGTGGGAGCGCGGTGGCCCTTTTCGGCAAGCTGGCGGGAAGCGTCATATTGCAGCTTGCGCTGCGCTACGAGCGCGCGCGCTTCGGCATGCTGTGCATCGCGCGCATCGATCCGCAAGCGGCAGAGCACATCGCCCTTTTCCACGCGCTCTCCCTTTTCCACGGGCAGTTCGAGAACGGTTCCTTGCGTTTCCGCGCGCACCTGCACGGCGCGTTTCGCCTCTGTGCGGCCGCGAATGGTGACAAAGCCCTGCCTCATGGTGGATTGCGATTCGATAACCCGCACTTTCGGCACCACCATGCCGGCGGCATCGGCTTCAGCGGCGGTCATGCTATTGGCGTCTCTGTCGGGTCCGGTGAAAAATCCGGTGATGAACCAGAGCAGGATTGCGACTGCAATGCCGATGGCAGTGATGTGGGAGCGACGAAGCTCACCACCCGTCACCTTGGCGATGAAATTCCGGGGGGCGTTAGACATGTGCTTTTTCTTCAATTGCGACATCCTCGATCTGATGCCGGTTCCGTTCGAGGAAATCGATGGAGGCGGTCAAGACCGCATGTCCGTAGCGCCGGGCAAAATCGACGCCGGGCGTGTCGGCCTCTTCGTTTCGTGAAAGCTGGTCAGCTTCTTTCTTCATGGCGACAAGGCGCTCTTCCAGAAGTGCCTGAACCCGGGAGCGCGGAAGCATGTCGGCAAAGAGGATGGTGAAAAGGAATTCGGAGCGGAATTTGTCCGGCGCAAGCGGTTCGCCCAGCGCCTCGCGAAGCCGTTCTCTTCCCTTGTCCGTCAGGGAATAGATTTTCTTTCCCGGCCGCCCCTCCTGCGCCTCGGCCTTGCAGGTCACAAGCCCTTCTTCCGTCAGCCGCGTCAGGGCCGGATAGATCGAACCGTAGCTGGCCTCCAGGAAATGGCCGAAGGGGCCATCTTCGAACATTTTGTTGATCTCATAGCCCGTGGCATCGCCGAAAACGAGGGCGCCGAGGCAAAGGGTCGTTACATGCATGGGCAGCTTGTCCCTGCGTCACCCGCGTCACGTCGATACGACGATCATGCCGGGCGATATATCGGCGCTATATATGTGTGAGTAGTGCGCGATGCCAAGGCCGCCCACGCAGATTGCTGCCATTTTGAATCTATTTTCTTGGCAGTGCGGCCCCTATGTAACACCGCTATTTCACTGTTTAAGCGGAGTCGAACTACGCAAAACCCGTATCAACCAGCGGACGTCGAAAGTGCAGCGAGGAGAAGGCGGCGATAGACCCTTTCCATCAGCCCCGAAGGGGTTGCAAGCCCCATCCGTTCCAGACATTCACGGCGCGCGGCGTCTTCCTTGCCGCCACGCAGGGCGAGCCGGAGAAGTTCACCCTTTGTGGCGCTCCGCAGCCGGCCAAGGGCAGGCATCAGGCGAAGTTCGACATCCGTGAAATCGCTGCCGAACGGGAAAGGCGGCAAAAGCCCTCGCGCGCTTGCCTCGGAAAGAGCGGCGCGCAGCCTTTCGGGCGTATTGCTGCGATGCTGTGGCGGGATTTCATAATCATCCGCAATCTTCCCGGCCCCCTTCGCCCGCGCGAGAAGATCGTCCTGAAAGCGGGAATCGGCGACGGAAAGCA
>JBAYOU010000270.1:0-3487 GCA_041678065.1 Parvibaculum sp.
GACAAGTGGCAGCGCGACAGCAAGAAAGACCGCCATCAGCCGCCAGAAATTGCCCCGCGTCCGCTCCAGCACCAGGCGCGGGTCCAACGGCGAGCCAATGGCGGCCGCAGGCAGCAATAGAGTCAATCGGACAAAGAGATAGATCGCCACCAGAAGAAGAAGCAGGCCGAAGAAGCTCAGCAGCGGGGCGGCAGTGCTTTCCGGGAGCATCGCGGCGCTCATGGCTATCATGACCCCTGGCGCAAGCAGCAGGAACAGGATGACCGATACGAGCAGGAAAAGCGCCTCTGGCCGCCCAAAGGAGAAGTGAACCGCGCTTGAAGACACATCGCCCAGCAGGATGAAGCGGTGCCAAGCAACCGCTATGATGGGCCAAAGAAGGAAACTCGCGACCTCGAGTGCCAGAGCCAGAAATAATTGGCTCTCCGTGTTCACGAAGGCGCTGGCAATTGAAAAGATGAGATAGAGAAGCCCCGGAAACCAGATCAGCCGCATCATCTCGCCGAGATGACGCCACGAGCCGCCATAGGCTTCGGAAATAGTGCCGAAAACATTGAGCTTCGCTCTCATGGCGCCTCGCCGCTCTGGAGTTTTGCCTTATAGGCTTTATTTTCGGGATCAAGGCCCAGCGCGGACATATAGAAACGCCGCGCCGCCTGACCGTCGCCCTGCGCCTCGGCGATTGCGCCCCGCACATACCACGCACCCGCAACCTCCGGGGCGAGTTCGAGCGATTTTTCTATGTCGATCAATGCGGAATCAAAATCACCCATCTCGCGCAGCGCATTGGCGCAGTTCTGATAGAGTAACGCATCATCCGGCGCGAGTTGGAGCGCGTGAGTGTAATCCGCGACGGCACTTTCGAGATCACCGGAGGATTTATAGGCGACACCCCGGTTGATGAGTGCGGCCACAAGGTCGCCTTCGCTCAACTCTCCGGACTCGATTGCCCGGCTGCAATAGTTTATGGCGGAGCCATAGTTTCCGGTGGCGAATTGAGCATAGCAGATGTTGTTGTCGCCTATGGCATCAGCCTGCGCGGTGGGGGGCAAAGTAAATAGCGCCAATATGCCGGATAGAAGCCAGGCCGATTTCTGCTGCATGTTCCGTTCCGTTCGTTCGCCACCAGAACGAGAAGCCTACCCTCTCATGGCCTTGTAAGAAAGGCGGGCGGCAGCCCCTTCCAGATGATGCGCGACTTTCCGTCTCTTGCAGGGGCTTTGCGGCACTGTTATAGCGACGGCGCGATCCATGGGCCTGCCATTCATATTAAAGGCCCTGCCCGGAGTATCAGAAATGAATGCCAATCCTGTCGTAGCCATTGCGGGTGCGACCGGCGCCGTGGGCGTCGAGATGATCCGCTGTCTGGAAGAACGTAACTTCCCGCTGAAGGAGCTGAAACTCCTCGCCAGCGCGCGCTCGGCTGGCAAAACCATGAAATTCCGAGGGCAGGATATTCGCGTCGAGGAGTTGACCGAAGACAGCTTCAAGGGTGTGGACATCGCCTTTTTCACGGCGGGTGGCAGCATCTCGAAGAAGTTCGTCCATGCGGTGAAGGCGGCGGGCGCGGTGATGATCGACAATTCATCGGCATTCCGCATGGATCCGGATGTGCCGTTGGTCATCCCCGAGATCAACCCCGAAGCGGCGCTCGCCCATAATGGCCTTATCGCCAATCCGAACTGCTCCACCATCATCGCCATCACGCCGCTATGGCCGATCCACAGGGTGAACCCGGTAAAGCGCGTGGTTGCGGCGACCTATCAGGCGGCTTCCGGCGCGGGTGCCGCGGCGATGGAAGAACTTGAGAAGGCGACGCGCGCCTTCCTTGCGGGCGAGCCTTTCGAACAGAAGATCATTCCGCACCCCTACCCCTTCAACGTGTTCAGCCACAATTCGAATGTGGATCCGGAGACGGGCTACAACGAAGAAGAGCTGAAGATGGTGAAGGAAACGACGAAGATTTTCGGCGATCCGAATGTCCGCGTCACCGCCACCTGTGTCCGCGTACCAGTGCTGCGGGCGCATTCCGAAGCAATCGACTTTGAATGCGAAAACCCTATCACGCCGAAAGAAGTCCGTGAACTTCTCTCCGGCGCACCGGGCGTGAAGATCGTTGATGATCTTGCCGCGAATTATTTCCCGATGCCGAAAGATGCATCGGGACAGGACGACATTCTCGTCGGCCGCATCCGGCAGGACATTTCCGACCCGACGGGCCGCTCGATTGCGATGTTCGTTGCGGGCGATCAGCTCCTGAAAGGCGCGGCACTCAACGCGGTGCAGATTGGTGAACTTCTCGTGCGTGCGGCGTAAGCTTTACTGCCGCCCGCCCACAAGTGCGAAGCGTGCCCCTTGCGGGTCACGCCCAAGCACAATCCACGCGTCGCCCGGCACCTGATGTGGCCCCATAAGGATTTCGCCCTGCTTCTCGCGGATGCGCGCGATGGCCGCGTCGATATCGTCCACACAGAAATAAAAATGCCAGCCGGGGACGGGATCGTCTGCGTTCACTTTCATCATAGCGCCGACAGCATCCGCACCGGCGGCGAAGAGCTGATAGATATTTCCGCCGCCCATATCCATCACCTGATCCTTCGTCCAACCGAAGAGGCCTGAATAAAAGGCGAATGTGGATTCGACTTCGCCGCTGACAAGCTCGTGCCAGCCGGTTGTGCCTTGGGTACCGGTTGCGGGGCGCTGCATCGGCTCACCCTTTCCACGGAAGATCACGAACGCGGCACCTGCGGGGTCTGCCACTGCGGCGAAGCGGAGAATGCCCGGGATATCCGCCGGCTCACGGAGGACGCTGCCGCCTGCATCCACCACGCGCTTTGCATAGCCGTCAACATCATCGACGCCGATATAGCCGATCCAGCCGGGTTGCGCTCGGTCACATTCTTCCTCCGGGATCGCCATCATGCCGCCAACGCCGGTATCTCCGACGAGAAAGCGTGTGTAAGGAGGGTAGCCGTTCTCGTTCGGCACAAGCTCCCGCTTCCAGCCAATGACGTGGGAGTAAAACTCGCCCGCCACGGCGGTGTCGGTGGTCATCAGTTCATACCAGAGAAACTTGCCAGTCTCGGTCATTCTGCGATCTCCTGATTGGCTTCAACTTCGGATTTCAACTTTTCGAGACCGGCTTGAAAATCGGAGCCGACCATTTCGTCGATATCCACGAACAGCTGAAGCAGCTTTGAAAGGATGTTGGCCTCGCCTTCCATCGCCCATGAGACATGCGTGGCGTCGCCCTCCGGCGTCAGCAGGAAGGTGGCCGTGTTCCTTGCTTCCATCGGTGACATGAAATGGAGCGCAATGGTGATCCGGTTGGGCGCATCCTCGTCCACAATCTCCATGCGGCCGATGCCTGCATTCCGGTCTCCCTGCCAGGCATAGGTAGCGCCGACGCCCTTCTCGGCGCCGCCATAGTCGCGCGCCATATCGGGGTCGAGTTGTTCAAAGGGAGACCAGCGACGCCACTCCCGCA
>JBAYOU010000271.1:0-3467 GCA_041678065.1 Parvibaculum sp.
GCTCAGCGACCGTGATGTCGCGCGTGAGGTTCATAAATGGGGGGTCGGGCGGGGGGGTGACGCGGCGGCGAATGCCCGGCTCGCGGAATTGTGCCGGAACTTCCGTCCGGACCTTCTCGTTCTCTTTCACGCGGACAAGATCACCAATGACACGGTGCGTGAGATTCGTGCGAACCACCCGTCACTGCGTGTGGCAGTTGTGAGCATTGATGCGCTTTTTCTGCCGGAGAATGTGGAGCGTATCCATCGCTTCGCACAAATTGCCGATACGACCTTCATCACCACGGCGGGGCACCATCTTGATCAGTTTGTAACGTTGACGCACAAGCTCGCCTTTATTCCCAACCCGACAGACCCTTCCGTTGAGACGTTGCAATGTTTCGCGGAGAGCGATCTTCCTTACGATTTTCTGTGCACCATCGGCACGGAACGCTCGACACCGTGGCGCGGACAGATGATGCGTGACATTGAACAGCGCGTACCCGAAGCGCGTTACGCTTTTTATGGTCTTGAAGGGCGGCGCTCGCTGCAGGGGCAGGATTATTTCGATGCCATTGCGTCGGCGAAGATGGGGCTCAATCTGAGCCGGTCCGACGATCATTATCTCTATTCGTCTGATCGCTTCGCGCAATATGCCGGCAATGGACTGCTCGTCTTTGTTGCGCGGTCCACCGGGTATGACGAGATTTTCACGGATGAAGAATTCGTCTTTTACCGCGATCTCGACGAGCTTGCCGACAAGCTGCGCTATTTCCTGAAGAATGATGGCGAGCGGCAGCGCATCGCGCGCAATGGCCATGAGCGTTATCACGCCTTTTTCAGTGAGCGGCTGGTTGCCCGTTTCATTGAAGATGTGGTGACGGACCGTCCGCTCAGCGCAGACTATGCCTGGCCGACAGAAATTCACGGCTGAACACGCATGAAGTGAAACCGCTCCGTCTTGTCCGCGGCCGAGGTGGGTGAGGCGGCGGGGACGGAGCGGTTTTGCCGTCGCCATCAGGTGCGTCGGCGCCGGGGGCGGGCTGGGCGGGGCTCACCTCCCGACTACTGCGATGTCACCGATCAGGTTTTACGGAACTTTCGACCGGCGACAGAGGCACCCTAGAGGGCAAAATCTTAAATGCACGTTAAAATGGTAGCCAAATAACTCACACACGTAATGCGTGTGCTTAGTTGCACGCTCAGCTGTTGGGGCGGGTGCTATGGATTTTGCCCCGCGCGGATTCTATAAAGGCCCGTAATTCCATCGTATTTCAGGCTCTCGGAGGCGGAATGGCCGGCCATTCACAATTCAAGAACATCATGTATCGCAAGGGTGCGCAGGATAAGAAGCGCGCCAAACTGTTCGCGAAACTGGCCAAAGAAATAACGGTGGCGGCCAAAATGGGCCTGCCTGACCCCGAATACAATCCGCGGTTGCGCTCCGCCATTCAGGCGGCCCGCGCGGAAAACATGCCGAAGGACAATATTGAGCGCGCCATCAAGCGGAGCACCGATCAGGGCGGCGAGAACTATGAAGAAGTTCGCTATGAGGGTTTCGGGCCGGGCGGCATCGGCATCATTGTCGAAACGTTGACCGACAACCGGAACCGCACGGCGGGCGAAGTGCGCGCCATCTTTTCCAAGAATGGTGGAAATCTCGGTGAAACGGGTGCCGTTTCTTTCATGTTCGACCGTCTCGGCATGATCGAATATGGCGCAGATGCCGGCAGCGCCGACGAGATGCTGGAAGCAGCGATTGATGGCGGTGCGGATGATTGCCAGTCCAGCGAAGAGACGCATGAGCTTTATTGCGCGCCGGATGCGCTACATGAGGTCGCCTCTGCGCTTGAAGCGAAGTTTGGTGAGCCGCGCGCGGCGCGCATCATCTGGAAGCCGCAAAATACCATCGCCGTTGATGATGAAAAGGCAGAGACCATCTTCAAGATGATGGAAGCTCTGGACGACAATGATGATGTGCAGCAGGTTTATGCGAACTTCGAGATGTCCGATTCGGTGATTGAGAAGATGTCCGCCTGATTGGCAGTGGATGATCTGCTTCCCGTTTGGGGCATGAACCGGACGTGTGCTCTCGCCGCTGGCGGCACCCGTAATCAGGATATTTCCCGCTCATGCCGGCATCGCTCAGATATCTCGGTATCGATCCCGGCCTCACCGCGACAGGCTGGGGCGTGATCGGCGTGGAGGGGGCGAAGCTCTCCCATATTGCGAATGGCACCATCAGCTCCAACGTGAAACGATCCCTTGCTGAAAGGCTCGTGGAGATCGAGGCGGGGCTTGTGCAAATCCTTCAGGCTTATGCGCCGGATGCAGCAGCGGTTGAGCAGGCATTTGTGGCGCGCGATGCTTCAGCCGCGCTGAAGCTCGGACAGGCGCGCGCTGTCGCCCTGCTCGTCACGGCGCGTGCGGGGATAGCGGTTGCGGAATATGCGCCGAACCATGTGAAGAAATCGGTTGTCGGCGCGGGTCACGCGGACAAGAGCCAGATCCGCCTCATGGTTGAAATGCTGCTGCCGGGCGCAAAGCCGGGAAGCGAACACGCAGCGGATGCGCTTGCCATTGCCATCGCTCATGCCCATTCGGGTACCACCAATATGCGGATCGCGGCCGCGCTTGCGGGGGCTGCGCGATGATCGGCAAGCTGAAGGGCATCGTCGATTCCACGGGTGAGGATTGGGTTGTCGTGGATGTGGGCGGCGTCGGCTATCACGTCACCTGCTCGCGGCGGACACTCGAAAGCCTGCCGCGCCCCGGCGAACCCGTTACACTTTCCATCGAAACCAAAGTGAGTGCGGATGCGATCCGTCTTGTCGGTTTCGGCAGTGATGTCGAGCGGGATTGGTTTCGCCTGCTTGTTGGTGTGCAGGGGGTGGGCACGCGCGTTGCGCTTGGTGTGCTGGGTACTCTTTCGCCGGATGATCTCGCCCGGGCCATTGCACTTGACGACAAGAAAGCGGTTGCGACCGCACCTGGCGTTGGCCCCAAGGTGGCAGGGCGCATTGTGAGCGAGTTGAAAGACAAGGCACCGCAAGGGGCGTCGCTTGCGGCCACGCTGGAGCCCTCTCAGAGTGGAACGGTGGCAGGCGGGGCAACGGGGCGGATGCGCGATGCAATTTCCGCTCTCGTCAATCTCGGCTATCCGCAGGCGCAGGCGACAGGCGCCATTGCAGCAGCGGCAAAGGCGCTTGATGAGGATGCCGGCGCCGAGCAGTTGATCCGCCGTGGCCTCAAGGAGCTTGCGCGATGACAGAGCGGCTCATTGGTGCGGCAAAGCGCGAGGAAGACGAGTTGGAGCGGACATTGCGTCCGCAGCTTCTCGCCGATTTCACGGGTCAGGCCCGCGCACGCGAGAATCTCGCCGTCTTTATTGAGGCGGCGCGGGCGCGGGGCGAGGCGCTGGATCACGTTCTTTTTGCCGGACCGCCCGGCCTTGGCAAGACAACTCTGGCGCAGATCGTTGCGCGGGA